>JANLYC010000086.1:0-6345 GCA_031365435.1 Nocardioidaceae bacterium | reverse complement strand
CCGCGAGCGTCACGGAGATGTTCTGCGCCTGCGCCAGCTCCTGGATCAGCGACGCCCGCTGGTTACCGATCGCCACGATGGCGTTCTGCTGCAGCTGGACGGCGGTCTTCGCGGCGGCCCGGGCCTGCTCGGCAGCTGCCTTCGCCTTGGCTGCGGCCGCCAACGCGTCCTCGGCCTGGCTCTTGTAGACCTTGGCGAGCTGGTTGGCCGCACTCCAGGCCTGGTACTCGGCGTCGTATGCCTGGGAGGACGCATCGTGAGTCGCGATGCTGACCATCAGGTCATGCGGTCCGCCGGCCGTGAGGGCGGTGCTGAACGTGCTGAGCCCGGTCCCGGCGGTTTCCTGGCCCACGACGAAGCCGGCCAGCTGGGAGCGGGCGACCTCTGCCTGTCCGGCAGCCTCATCAGCCCGCTCGCGGGCTGTGATCGCCGCGGCCTGTGAGTCATGCCATTGGAAGAGGGCCCCGTTGTAGGCCTCCGCAGCTCGTTCGGCTGCGGTGCTGAGCGCGTCGAGCTGGGCGCTCGCGGTGGCCAGGTCGGCCTGGATCGAAGCCACCGAACGCTTGGTGTCGGCGACCTTCTGCTGCGCGTCCAGGACGTCCTGCTTGCTGGGGATGACGACGCGGTTGCCGTGGCTCCCGTTTCCGTTGTCGTCGGCGTGAGCGGGTGGGCTCAGCGCGATCGTGAGGACAGCGGCAGCACTCATCGCTACCAGCTGGGCGCGGACTTTCCTCGACACGTGCATCCCTTCGTCTGGAAGAAGACCGGCCACCCTTCCCCGGTGGCCGGGCCCTTCGCTGCCAATCAGGACCGTAGTCACCTTTAGCCCCATGCGAAACAGTTTCCACATAAAAAACTCTGGCACCACGGCGTGTCGTCTTGACGAACTACACCGTTGTAATTTTTAAATGCCCTATTTGTCAGGATTTGTTGCGTATTTGCTGGCCCTGCTCTTCGAGACTTGCAAGGGGCTGTGGTGATGTCCGGAGAACGGCGCAAATATGTCCGGACGGTCGATACGAGGGCCAACCGAACCGTGGAGGCCCAGCAAGCACGACGCGGCGATCGCCCGAAAGCGCGCCTCGAGGGTCGCCTTACCGCAGCCGACAGCGCCTCGAACGCGCGTCCACCGATCCTTGGGCTAGTTCGCGGTCAGAGCCGGATCGGCCCTGGTGATCACCGAGAAGACCTCGCCCTGTGCACCCTCCAGCACGGCGAGCCGACCCTGAGGGGTGTCCATCGGACCGGTCCGGAGTAAGGCGCCGAGGTTCGTCGCCCGGACGACGAGGACGTCCACGTCGTCGCTGGCGAAGTAAGACATCCAGTGCGAAGGCACCTCGGTCGGCATGGCATCGGTGAGCTCGCCGATGCCACCGACCAAGTCACCCTCCACCGAGATGGAGGCGTACCGGAACGAGTCGTTTCCGACCTCGTCGAACTCGTAGCCGAAGACCTCGCCGTAGAACTCCTGACATGCGGTGTACTGCCGGGTCATGCACTCGTTCCAGGTCAGGGCACCCGTCTCGTTGACGACGCCCGCGCCGATGTGAGTCTTCGCCTCCCACAGACCGAAGGCTGCTCCCGACGGGTCGAAGCCGACCGCCATCCGACCGACGTCGAGCACGTCGAAGGGCTCCATCAGGAGGCTGCCGCCCTCCTCCATGACCCGGCGAGCCGTACGATCGGCGTCGGCCGTGGCGAGATAGGTCGTCCAGACACTGGGCAGGTCGAGCTTCTGGGGTCCGGGACCGATCCCCGCCGCGGGACGCCCACCGAGCAAGCACATCCGGTACCCCGCCGCCTCGGCTGGACCTTCCTCACAGTCCCAGCCGAACAGCTCGCTGTAGAAACCCACAGCCCGGTCGACGTCCTTGACGATGAGGTCGACCCAGCAGGGAGTACCGGGATTCCAGGGGATGTCGCGGGTCGTCATGGTGTCTCCAGGGAAGGGACGGTGCAGGGATCAGCCACTCGTCAGCCAACCAGGAGCAGTGCGCTCGCGCCAGCCTCGAGTCAGGCCCACCGAGGTTTGCGACGCTCGCGAAACGCCGTCATGCCCTCGCGCGCCTCGTCTGAAGCGAACAACCGGGCCGACAACGCCACCAGCGCCTCGCCCTGACTGTCGATCTGCGCCAGCACCGGCTGGTTGAGCAGGGCCTTGGTCTCGCGCAGACCCTGGGGCGAGACCGGCCGCAGCGCAGCCAGCTGCGCAGCCACCAGCTCGTCCAGCGCGTCCGCCGCGGCTGCGGCCGTCAGCAGCCCGCTCCGGGCGGCCTCGGCACCGTCGAAGGTGACACCCGTCAGGTACTTGAGCGCCGCGTCGCGGTCGTGCATGCGGCCACGCGTCGTCAGCGAGATGATCGCCGGGGCCAACCCGAGCAGAGCCTCCGTGAACGCGAACGTCGAGTCGTCGGTCGCCAGGGCCACGTCGCAGGCGCCGACCAGACCGACGCCACCGGCCCGCACATGCCCGCGGACGACGGCGACCACAGGCGTCCCCAGGCTCACGACCGTCCGCAGGAGCCCCAACAAGGATCGCGTGCCCTGCTCCATGCCGAGCTCGACGGCTTCGGCGAGATCGGCACCGGCACAGAACGTGCCTCCCGTATGGGTGAGGACGATCGCACGGACCCCGTCGGCTGCATCGGCCGCCGTGAGGCACTCAGTGAGCTCAGCAACCAGCCGACGCGACAGGGCGTTGCGGTTGGCGGGTGAGTCCAGCGTCACGGTCGCGACGTGCTGGTCGAGCTCGAGGTGGACCAGATCGGGAGAGCCGTCCGAAACCGCGCCGGTCTCGCTCATGCCGGCGCACTGTCCTTGGTGTCAGACGTGGATGATCCGGCCCGGCCCTCGGTCGACACCGCGTCACCGGCGCGCGCGCCGCCGCCGTCGACCGGGGCCGAATGCTTGCGCCTGAGCAGATTTCTCTTGGCACCGAGCTCGGACAGGTCGCCGGTGTCGATCGGCTCTGCGGCGTCGAGCGCACCGGGCCGAGCATCGTCGGGCTTGCTGCTGTCGGGCGGGAAGACACCGATGACGCCGTCGCCCGCCTGAGGTCGGTGCCGCTGCACGCCCATGACGTGACCCGTCGTCTTGGCACCCACCCAGACAGCGATGAAGCCGATCGCCAGACCAGCCACGTCGTCGAGCAGGTAGTGCCAGCCGAAGTAGACCGTGGACAGCGTCGTCAGCACGAAGTAGAACCACATCCCCCACCGCACCCAGCGAGACGGGATCACGTAGTGGCAGATCAACGCAGCGGTGAAGATGATCGACACGTGCAACGACGCGAAGGCGGCGACGCTCTGGATCGAGCTGGTCGCGTTCGGATCCTCCAGCACCCGGAGCCGACCAGCCTGCAACGCATGTTGGAGTGCCGTGACGCCCGTGCTGGGCAGCTCGTTGAAGGCACCGTTCTTGTAGAAGGGGCCCAGCGACGGCAGCCAGTAGTAGCTCAGGGTTCCGAGCACCCAGTTGACGCACAGTGCGGTGACGTACCAGAACCCGGTCGCGACGTTCTTCGACCACACCAGCGCAGCACCGAGGCTCACCGGCACGAAGGTCAAGAACATGATGTAGACGTACGACAGCACGTACGCCGCGATACCGGTTCCGAGCACGTGGTGGAGGACGACCGCCGGGTCGTGGCCGAACATCAGCGCCACGTCGAGACGATGCAGCACGTCGTCGTACAAGGTGTCGGTGCGGACGAAGGGCAGGAATCCCTTGAGGTTGCGATACGCGACGTAGACGACATAGAAGGTGGACAGCCCGACACCGACCAGCGCGACGCGACTGCCCGTCCAGCGCGCCTTGGTGTAGGCCTTGAAAGATGGGACGAAGTTCTTGAACCCCCGGTTGGTGATGAGCACCCGCGGCACCACGTCGCTGAGGAAGAACAGGATGACGATGAGCGGCAGCCGGATGTACGACGGCCCCGCCAGACCGTCAGGGTCACGCAGGGGCATGTTGAGCCGGTAGGACGCGACCCACGCCAGCAGGCCGACCGCGACGGCAAGGCCGACCGCGAAGCCGTAGGCCCGTCGCGTCATCGAGCTTCCCATCCTTCTGAAGAGTGTCAGGCGGTCACAGGCGTCCTGTCACGGGCGACCGGCGTCTCCCCATCGTAAACCCCGGCCAACCGCGGCTGACGCGCTCGCCTGGGAGCGCTCTCGGCGATGGCTCGCCCGCTCTCACCGCGGTAGAGTGGCGGGAACGACAGGGGAGCGCCCCACAGCGCTGAGAGTGCGGCAGATCCGCAGACCCTCGAACCTGATCCGGCTAATACCGGCGAAGGGAGTCGAGACTCGAGCAGGCACACTGCTTCCCCTCCCGACCAGGGAGGTTCACATGAGCAACACCACGGACGCCCAGCGACGAGCCGGTGTCGGACCGCGTCGTCCGCCGGCCGCACGCTGGCGCAGTGTCGACCTGATGTCCACTGCCGTCATCGGTGTCGTCTTCGGGGTCGCGTATTGGGGTTGGAGCGCCGCCTACAGCGCTTTCTACAGCCCGGTCGCGGGACTGCTCGGTCCCAGCGTCGGCCTGTTGGGCGGGCCGTGGCTGATCGCCGGCGTCGTCGGCGGTCTCGTCATCCGCCGTCCCGGCGCCGCCCTGTTCGCGGAGCTGCTTGCCGCGGCCGTCGAGGCGATGCTGGGCAACGAGTGGGGGTGGGCGACGCTGATCTCGGGCGGTTTGCAGGGGCTCGGAGTCGAGATCGCGTTGGCTGTGTTCCTGTTCAGGCGGTTCACCTGGCCGGTGGCCGTCCTCGGGGCCGCGCTGGCGGCATCGCTGGAGTTCCTGTACGAGTGGCATGCCTACTGGCAGGGAACCACGGCCGGCTTCAAGCTCGGCTACCTGGGGTTCTTCGTGCTTTCGGCGGGTCTGGTGGCCGGTGTCGGCGGGTGGGCGTTGACCCGCGCGCTGGCCGCGACGGGGGCCGTCGACGCGCTCCCGGCCGGGCGCGAGGCCGCCGACCATCACCCGGTCTGACCCAGGCCGGGCCGGCGGCGCCCAGGTCGCGGTGTCCGGGCTGACCTGGCGCCCGTCCCGGCGTCGTACGCCGGTCCTCGCCGGACTCGACCTGATGATCGAAGCCGGCGAGCGCGTCGTGCTCGCCGGTCCCAGCGGTGCGGGCAAGTCGACCCTGCTCCGCGCGATGGCGGGCCTGCTGCTCACTGCTGCGCACGGGGACCTGTCCGGGAGCGTGCTCGTCGACGGCCACCCGTCCGGGCAGCGACCCGGAGATGTCGCGCTGCTGCTGCAGGAACCATCGGCTGCAGTCGTGGCCGAGACTGTCGGGCGGGACGTTGCGTTCGGTCCCGAAAACCTGCGCGTGCCCCGCAAAGAGCTGTGGCGGCTCGTGCGAACAGCCCTCAGCGAGACCTCGTTCCCGTATGACGTCGACCATCCGACCCACGCGCTGTCCGGTGGAGAGAGCCAGCGCCTCGCGCTCGCCGGCGGACTGGCCCTGGGAAGCAGGGTGCTCCTGCTGGACGAGCCGACGTCGATGCTGGACGATCCGACCGCGGCGGTGGTTCGCCAGGCTGTTCTGTCCACGGTGCAGGCTCGCGGCACCACCCTCGTCGTCGTCGAGCACCGGATCGGTCCGTGGCTCGACTTCGCTGACCGCCTGATCGTGCTCGGGCCTGGCGGCAGCCTCCTCGCGGATGGTCCGCCTGACCGGGTGTTGAGGACGCATGGCGCCGCGCTCACCTCGCTCGGCGTCTGGACACCGGGCGCAGCGGTTCCGGAGTTCAGCCCGCTCGACCCCGGTCTCGTGACACCGCTGCGGCCGACTCGCGACCTGGTGGTCACCGCCGACCAGGTCGCGATGTCACTGACGTCCCGGCTGCCGGGGCGTCGCCGGGCTGCCACCGAGGTGCTCCGCGGCGTCGACGCGTCCGTACGAGCCGGGCGGATGCTCGCTGTCGTCGGCCCCAGCGGCGCCGGCAAGTCCACGCTCCTCAGCCTGCTGGCCGGTCTGGCCCGACCCACGGCCGGGGCGGTGACCTCCGCTGCGGAGCTCGCGACCTCACAGGGCCGGACACCCTGGCGTTGGCGCTCACGCGACCTGGCCGCGCGGCTGTCCTGGGCGCCGCAGGTCCCCGAGACCGGCATGGTCGCCTCGACGGTGCGGCACGAGCTCTTGTCCACGGGTCACGCGGTCGGGCGCGACCTGCGGTGGCTCGGGCCGCGCGTCGACGGTCTTCTCGAGGCATTCGGTCTGTCCGCGCTGTCCGACGCGAGTCCCTACCACCTCTCCGGAGGAGAGCAACGGCGGCTGATGGTCGCTGCTGCGCTCGCTCACGGCCCGGCGGCTGCCCTCTTCGACGAGCCCACCGT
>JANLYC010000079.1:0-1906 GCA_031365435.1 Nocardioidaceae bacterium | reverse complement strand
GGCTGGCGATGCGCACGTGGACCTCGCGGGCACCCGCCTCGCGCAGCATCCGCACCTGTGCGCGTTGCGTGTTTCCACGGACGATGGAGTCGTCGACGACGACGAGCCGCTTCCCCTCGATGACGTCGCGAAGGGCATTGAGCTTGAGCCGGATCCCGAGCTGCCGGATCGTGTTGCTCGGCTGGATGAACGTGCGGCCGACATAGGAGTTCTTCACAAACCCTTGTCCATAAGGGATCTTGCTCTCCTCGGCGTACCCGATCGCGGCGGGAGTTCCGGACTCGGGCACGGGGATGACCAGGTCGGCCTCGACCGGGAACTCACGGGCCAGAATCCTCCCGATCTCGGCGCGGGCGGTCTGCACACGCCGTCCGCTGATGAGAGTGTCTGGCCGGGCCAGGTAGACGAACTCGAACAGGCAGCCCTTGGGTTCGGCGGCCGCGAACCGCTGACTGCGCAGCCCTTCCTCGTCGATGGCGAGGAACTCCCCTGGTTCGACCTCGCGGACGAATGACGCGTCGACGATGTCGAGCGCGGCTGTCTCTGACGCCACGACCCAGCCTCGCTCGAGGCGCCCGAGGACGAGGGGTCGGATTCCCTGTGGGTCGCGTGCGGCGTACAACGTGCCCTGGTCCATGAAGACGAAGCAGAAGGCGCCGCGGAGGGTCGGGAAGATCTCGAGCGCCGCCTGCTCGAGGGTCAGATCGGAGTATGCCGCCAGCAGGGCGGTCACCAGGTCGGTGTCGCTGGACGCCTCCGAGGTGTGGGTGGCGAGATCGAGCTGGCCGTGCTCGCGCGCCAGCTCATCGACCCGGTGGGCCAGGTCGCCGGTGTTGGTGAGGTTGCCGTTGTGGCCGAGGGCGAGCGAGCCGGTCGCAGTCGAGCGGAAGGTCGGTTGAGCGTTGTGCCAGACACTCGCCCCGGTCGTCGAGTAGCGGGAGTGGCCGATGGCGAGGTGACCCTTGAGAGAGTTCAGGGTGGGCTCGTCGAACACCTGCGAGACCAAACCCATGTCCTTGTAGACGAGGATCTGACGGCCGTTGCCCACCGCGATGCCGGCAGACTCCTGCCCACGGTGCTGCAGGGCGTAGAGGCCGTAGTAGGTCAGCTTGGAGACATCCTCGCCGGGGGCCCAGACGCCGAAGACCCCACAGGAGTCCTGCGGTCCGCGATCGTGAGGGTCGAGTTCGTGGGTCAGCAACCCATCTCCGCGCGGCACGACACGAAGTCTACGGGCTGGCGGCCCGTGCGACGTATCGCCGCCACCTGGCTACCGAGTGAGGTTGCGTAGCAGCAACGCCTCGGCCAGACAGACCCGCTCGAACTCGGCCAGGTGCAGGCCCTCGTTCGCCCCGTGGGCACGCGTGTCGGGATCCTCGACGCCGGTCACGAGAATCGCCGCCTGGGGAAACATCGCGGCGAACTCCGCGATGAACGGAATCGACCCGCCGACACCGATGTCCACGGGATCCGTACCGTCCCAGGCCTCTCGGAACGCGTCCCGCGCGGCGTCGTACGCCGGTCCGTCGGCGTCCACCGCGAACGGCTCCCCGGTGTCATCGTGCGAAAACGTGACCTTCGCCCCGAACGGGGCGTGCGCCGTCAGATGGTCCTTCAAGGCCGTCAGCGCCCGAGCGGACTCGTCACCGGGAGCGATCCGCATGCTGATCTTGGCCCGGGCTGTGGGCAGCAGCGTGTTGCTGGCGTCGTCGACCCGGGTGGCATCGAGCGCGATGATCGAGATGGCCGGCTTGGTCCAGAGTCGTTCGACGACGGTGCCCGTCCCCAGCTGGCCGACCCCGTCAAGAAGTCCCGCCTCGGCCCTCAACCGCTCTTCGGGATAGTCGAGGTCTGCCGCGGAGCCCGAGACCAGTCCCTCGACCGCGACGTTGCCGGCACCGTCGTG
>JANLYC010000038.1:0-6083 GCA_031365435.1 Nocardioidaceae bacterium | reverse complement strand
GTCGATCGGTGCGGTGTGAGCCGGGTATCGCGGCTTCGGGCTCGATCCGACACACAGCACCTCGGAAGCCAGCGCGCCAGAACGGCGCATCGGCTCCGGCGATACGTCCACAGACGCGCTCCCACAACTGCTGGCCTGCATGCCGAAACTCCCCGCTCCGTCGACGTCCCGCCCCGTCCCGCCCCGGTCCAGCACGTTGCAGACGAATTGCAGACGCCGCCTCCGAAGATCGGGGGAGTCCATCACCGCACCGATTCAAGGAGCACCATGTCCGCCACGCCACGCCCCACTGCTCAGCTGATCGCCCTGGCCATCGCAGTCGCCCTCGCCGGATCCGCCTGTTCGTCCGACCAACCGAGCGCCCAGCCAGCGACGACCCAAGCACCAACAGCGACCGCCGCGCCAACAGTGACCGAAGCACCAACAGCGACCCCAACACCAGCGACGACCGAAGCGGCACCGACGACAACCGAAGCGCCGACCACGACCGTGGCGCCGACCACGACGGCGCCACCGACGCTGAAGGAGCAGATCGCTGCCAGCTTCCAGGGGGTTCAACTCGACGTGATCGGTGGCGCCCCGGCGCCTGGCGCTACGACGATGTTCTTCCAGGTCGGCGAGTGGGCCGCCATGGGGCTATGGCGCACCGCAGATTCGTGGTGCGTCTCGGACGCGTACGACTGGACCGTCACCGGTGCGACGAGCCCGACCGATTTCACCGTCGACTACGTGCAGTCAGCGGTCTTCCCTGAATGCCCGGATGCGGGGGACTTCGACAAGGAGTTCACATTCCATGTCACCGGCGTGCGTGAGGAGAGTGGGCGGACGCTCTACGACGGGACATACACGCACCCTGGCGGCATCGAGTTCCCGGCCGTCCGCACCGTGTGCAGCGCCACCTGGGATGACCCGGACCGCTGCGGCATCGAGACGCCGGGGCTCGAGGTGCCCGCCCCGCCAGCCGGGTGAGCGGCTCGGGGATCGCCGTGACCACCATGCAACCGACGGTCACGATCACCGAACCGGGGCGAAGCCCGCTGCACGTCGTCGTGCGGCGACCGCTGGAGGTAGGACGGGATTGCGACGGCCTGCTCCTCGGTGATCCCCTGCTCTCACGTCGGCACTTGCGCGTGAGTGCCGTCGGTGATCGGGTGTCGGTGCAGGATCTCGGAAGCACGAACGGCACATCGGTCGGGGGTTCGGTGCTGGTCGGCACCGTCGTCCTCCAGCCGGGCGATGTGGTGGAGTTCGGCCGTTGTCGTCTCGAACTCGACGGCGCCACCGGGCGGGTTACCGACAGCGGCGGCGATCCGCTCCGTCGGACCTCGATCGACCTCGTGGCGGCAGCGGCAACGGCCGACACGTTGCCATCGACGCTCACGTCCGGGGGGACGCTGACCATCGTGTTCTCCGACATCGAGCAGTCGACACGTCGGGCGGTCGCACTCGGCGACGAGCAGTGGATGGCGCTGCTGGCGGTGCACAACCGGCTCGTGCGTCGCCATGTGCAGCGCAGCGGAGGTATCGAGGTCAAGGCGCTGGGTGACGGCTTCATGCTGGCGTTCCCCAGCGCCCGCTCGGCCGTGCTGTGCTCGATCGATATCATGCGGAGTCTCGAGGCTCACGGCCGGTCGCACCCGACTGAGGCGCTGCGGATCCGCATCGGTATGCACACGGGAGAGGCGATGGTGGAGGACGACGACCTGTTCGGGCGACCGGTCTTGCTGGCGGCCCGGATCGCCAACCAGGCCCATGGTGGCGAGATCCTCGTGTCGTCGGTCGTGCGCGAGATCGTCGAGTCTCGCGGGGACCTCCACTTCGGAGACACCCGAGAGGTTCAGTTCAAGGGCATCGACGGCCACCATCGCTTGCACTCGATCCTCGTCGGGGCGGCCGATGTCTGAGACCGGACGGATCGACATCGCCGCGGAGTTTCGCTTCACCGTGCTGCAGGGGACCGTCGGCGCTCTGGCAGACGGCCAGCCGATCGCGCTCGGAGGCCCGCAGCAGCGGCGCCTGCTGGCTGCGTTGTTGGCCAACCACGACACGGTCGTCAGCGCAGACCGGTTGGTCGAGTCGGTCTGGTCGCACGACGACGCGCCCGAGGGCGCCCGTCGGACTGTGATGAGCTACGTCTCGCGGCTCCGTTCTGCCATCGGCGAGGAGCACCTCGTCACTCGGGAGCACGGCTACGAGCTGGCGCTCGACGGCGCCAGCTTCGACGCCACCGACTTCGAGATGGCGCTCGCCGAGGCCCGAGTCGACGGCACCGCCGACGCGGTGGGAGCGTACGACCGAGCGCTCGGCTACTGGTCCGGCCGGGCCTACGGCGAGGATGCCGACGAGTGGTGGCTCCTGGCCGTCGCCGGACGGCTCGAGGAGCTGCGCCTCCTCGCGCTCGGTGAGCGGGCCGCGGCATTGATCGACGGCGGCCGTCACGCGGATGCCGTCGTCGAGATCCAGGTCCTCGTGGCCGACCAGCCTCTGCGCGAGCACTTCGTGGGCCTCCTGATGAGGGCGCTGTACCTCGGCGGGCGTCAGGCCGAGGCGCTGCGGACATTCCAGCGGTTCCGCCAATACCTTGCCGACGAGACCGGGCTCGATCCGTCGGATGCCCTGCTCGAGTTGGATCATCGCATCGCTCAGGGCGACCCGACGCTGGCCCCCGGGTCCGCCATGGCGTTGCCTGGCTACGAGCTGGCGGAGATCATCGGCGAGGGCGCATTCGGGTCCGTCTACCGTGCCGTTCAACCCAGCGTCGGCCGGGAGGTCGCGGTCAAAGTGGTCCGCGCCGAGCTGGCCGATGATCCTCGGTTCGTGCAGCGGTTCGAGGTCGAGGCCCAGCTCGTGGCCCGCATCGAGCATCCCCACATCGTGCCGCTGTACGACTTCTGGCGCCGACCAGGGGTTGCCTTCCTGGTGTTCCGGCTCCTCCGGGGTGGCTCGCTGGTCGACCGCGAAGCCATGGGTCCACTCGGCCTGGCCGAGGCCGGTCGTCTGGTCGACGAGCTCGGTGGTGCACTGATGGCCGCCCACGCCCTGGGCGTCGTCCACCGGGACGTGAAACCCGCCAACATCCTCTTCGACGAGGCGGGCAACAGCTACCTCGCCGACTTCGGCATCGCCCAACTCGGTGCCGGCGACGCCGACCTCGACCTGCGTTCCGCAGGCTCGCCGCTCTACGCGAGCCCTGAGCAGTTTCGCGACGCAACCGCCTCGCCCGCGTCCGATCAGTACTCCCTCGCCGTCGTGCTCTGGGAGGCGATGAGCGGTCGGGCGCCCTTCGCCGGAACCACGGCCACCGAGCTCGGAATGGAGAAGCTGCGCGAGCCCGTCCCGGCACTCGACGGTGCGGTCGAGGGCGGTGCGCTCGTCGGCCCCGTCCTCGCGAAGGCGACGGCCCCGAATGCCCACGATCGCTTCCCGTCGATCGCCGCGTTCGTGGTGGCGTGGCACACGGCCCTCGCCGGCGTCGACGTGGCGCGTACCACGGGCCCGTCGGGCGGTGCCGAACCAGGCCGGCCGGTCACACCGACGTTGGCGAGCCTCGGCCTGACCGGGGTCAATCCGTACAAGGGCCTTCGCTCCTTCCACGAGGCCGACGCGGCCGAGTTCTGCGGTCGCGACGACCTGGTGGCGCGGCTGCTCGATCAGGTTGGGAGCTCACCGTTCGTGACCGTCGTCGGGCCCTCGGGGTCGGGCAAGAGCTCGTTGGTGCACGCCGGTCTGGTCCCGGCGCTGCGCCGCAACGGAGCCCTCGTCGTGTCGATGGTGCCGGGCGTCGATCCCATGCTCGAGCTGCGGTCCGCGCTCCGACGCGTCGCCACGGCGGAGGACGAGGGCACGATCGATGACTGCCTGCGGACACCGGGCGGGTTGACGGACGTGGCCCGCGAGCTGGTCGGGGTCGAGGGCCCGCTCGTGCTGGTGGTCGACCAGTTCGAGGAGCTGTGGACGCTGGCCGCGGACCGCACGACCCGGGACCACTTCGCCGAACTGCTGGCGCACGTCGCGGGCGGCCCGGCATCGATGCGCGTGGTGGCCACGCTGCGCGCCGACCAGTACGACCTCCCCCTCCAGGACCCGACGCTCGGCCCCGTGGTGAGCGACTCGACCTTCGCCGTGACGCCGATGTCGGCCTCGGAGTTGCACGACGCCATCGTCGTACCCGCCGAACGGGTCGGGGTCCGCTTCGAGCCCCATCTGGTGCCGACGATGGTCGGCGACGTGGTCAGCCGGCCCGGCGCGCTGCCCCTCCTGCAATTCGCGCTGACGGAGCTGTTCGAGCGACGCCGCAACGCCACCATCACCTCGGAGGCATACGAGGAGATGGGCGGGATCGGTGGCGCGATCGCCAGGCGGGCGGAGTCGCTCTACGACGCGACCGCGGCCGACCGGCGGGCCGACGTGCGCCGGCTCTTCACTCAGCTAGTGACCGCAGGTGACGACGCCGACGATCTGCGTCGTCGGGCCACCCGCGAGGAGCTGTCCGACGTCGACCACGGGGTCATCGAGGCGTATCGCGCCAGCCGGCTGCTCGTCACCGACCACCATCCGGTGACTCGCGAACCCACCATCGAGGTCGCCCACGAGGCGTTGCTGCGGGAGTGGCCACGGCTGGTGGGTTGGATCGACGAAGATCGCGACATGCTCCGCGTGCGCCGCGGACTCGGCGTGGCCGCCGCGGAGTGGCGCATGGACCCGGCCGACGAGTCGACGCTCTTGCGCGGCACCCGTCTGGCCGCAGCGGACGTTGTGGCCCGCTCGCTGTAGTTGACGCACGGCGAGCAGGAATTCCTACAGGCGAGCCGTGAGCTCTCCGACCGTGAGCGTCGGAGCGCCGATGAGCACGCTGCGGCACAGGTCCACCAGAACCGTCGACTCCGCCGGGTCCTCGCCGCGACGGCGCTGCTCCTCGTCGTGGCCCTGCTGGCCGGTGCCTTCGCGCTGCAGCAGCGCCGAAAATCCGACCGCAACGCTGCCACCGCCGCCCAGGCCCGCCTCCTCGCCGACTCGCGAAGCCTGGCATCGACGGAACGCGACGTCGCCCTCCTTCTGGCGGCGGAGGCGGCTCGCCGCGAGCCCGGGGTGGCCAGCGCCGACGCACTTGCCACCGCCCTGCTCACCGACGGCGACTTCCTCCGCTACGAGGGGGCTCCGGACACACCGAGGGCCACGCTCAACGGCAGCCTCCGGGCGGGCGACATCCCGGCGTTCTCGCCGGACGGCACCCAGCTCGCGGTGCCCGATTCCGCGGCCAAGATCGTGCGGATCGTGGACGTAGACACCGGCGATCTCCAGCGGGAACTGCCGTTCCCGGTCTTCTCCTATCGCTCGTCGGTGCGTGGCGTCGAGTGGCTGCCTGACGGGTTGCTGGTGCTGTTCGCCGCCGCTGACGTTGTTGGCATCGATGCCGTCACGGGAGCGGTACGCCTCCCCGACCAAGCCCAGGAAGGCACACTCACCTCGTGGGCGGTCAGCGCCGACGGCCCGCGGGCGGCGCTCGTCAACGACTCGACCGGCTCGCCCACCGTGACCGTGCTCGACCTCAACAGCGGCGAGGTGCTGGTGCGAGCGTCGGCCCCCTGCTGCACGACGGCGCCGCCGATCGGGCCCGGCGGGGTCGAGACCTCCATCACCGGCGTGGTGGCGTGGCGCGGCAACGACCTCTACGTCGCGTCGGGCTCGGGGACGATTGAGCAATGGGACCCCGACACCGGCAGGAGACTGCGGACGCTGGGGAGCGACTTCCCGGCGCCGGTGTCCGTCCGGTTCGTGGACGACGGTGCCACCGTGGTCGTCAGTGGCGCGACGGCCGAAGGCGAAGCGCAGCTGATGGCCTACGACGCCGATACCGGGCAGGCCGCATGGGATGCACCCCAGCCGGTTGCCGGGGCGATCGTCGAGGACCCTCGTCACGCCGCAGTGATCGTCGCCGACCCCTATGCCACCGGCGTGCTCCGTCGGTTCGATCTGGCCTCCGGTGAACCCGACGCCGAGCGCTTCGACACGCAAACCGGGCCACCGTGCGTCGCCGTCTCATCCGGCGACGGGCGATATCTCGCGGCTGGCTCCTGCTCACG
>JANLYC010000140.1:0-5379 GCA_031365435.1 Nocardioidaceae bacterium | reverse complement strand
ACCTACACGGTCGGGATCCTCTATGACGGGTCGCCCTATGAGCGCAAGGGTGTCGAGGTTGTCGTGCCGCAAGCCAGCTCGTCGGTCGAGACTGCGGTCGCGGTCCGCAAGGGGGCCACGATCACGGTCTCCTTCCGGAACAACAGGAAGCCTGCTGTGCGGGCGCGAGACGAGCTGCGTGACAGCTCGGGGCGCCCGGTGCTCGGGATGCGGAACGGTGGCGGCCAGGCGACCTACACCGGCCTGGCACCGGGCACCTACACCATCGTCGCCTCCACCGACGATCAGTTCGGTCGCAGGACCGTCACGGTGCGGCGCGGCCAGAGGTATGACGCCGGCGTCCTCCGGATCACCCAGCCGACTCTGACGCTGACGGGCACCACCGCTCCGCACGCAGTCGTGGAGACGTTCTCGGGCAACCTGTGCCCGCCGGACGGCCCGCTCCGCAACGGGTCCTTCCACCAGATCGAACAGGCGGACGCCGCTGGTCACTACACGATCAGCGGCCTCGCACCAGGGCGCTACATGCTCGGCAGCGACGGGTGGCCGGAGGACGTGGCACCGCGCTGCGTGGCGAACGTGCGGATCACGGCGGACCGGTCGTACGACCTGCCGCTAGAGACCGGAGCGCAGGTGCACGGTCGACTGGTCTACGCGACCACCGGCACACCCGTGATCACGACGCTTTCGTACGAGCTGGGCTACCCTCCGGGGTCGTGGCGCAACCCGACCGGTGAGCACCCGGCGCGCGCGCAGACCGTCAAGAACACCGGCGAGTTCTCGATCATCGGGCTACCCGCCGGGACCGCTGACGCGGCCCTCGCGCAGACGGCCGACCTCGAGCAGATCAACGACCCGCGGTACTTCGTGATCTACCCGTTCCAGGACGGTACGCCGTACTACCTGACCACGGCGCATGACTCGCTCCAGCTCGCGGCAGGGGACGACCTCGACCTCGGCGACATCGAGGTGACGCTCAACCAGTAGGGCGCTAGCCTGCCTGTGACGGGGCAGGCTGCTGTGAGGGTGGGACGATGCGAGTGTTGTTCGCCGACGCGACGAGCCCGGCAACCGTCGAACAGCTGGAGTCACGCGGCCACGACTGCATCGTCCGGCCCCAGCTCACCGCTGACGACCTGCCGGGTGAGGTGGCCGGGTACGACGTTCTCGTCGTCCGGAGCACCAAGGTCAGCGCGGACGTCCTGGAGGCTGCCGACCGGCTCGCACTCATCGTGCGGGCCGGTGCCGGCACGAACACGATCGACTGTGAGGCGGCCGCGGCGAAGGGCGTCTTCGTGACCAACGTGCCCGGCCGCAACTCGATCGCCGTCGCCGAGCTCACCCTCGGGTTGTTGCTGGCCATCGACCGACGGATCGCCGACAACGTGGCCGACCTGCGGGCCGGGCGCTGGGACAAGAAGACGTACAGCACCGCCAACGGTCTCTACGGGTCGACGCTGGGCATCATCGGCGCCGGTGACATCGGGTTTGCGGTCGCAGAGCGTGCCGCCGCGTTCGGCGTCACCGTGCAGGTCGTCGCCAAGGATGACCGTGACGCGGCGACCCAGGCACGGCTCGAGGCCATCGGGGTCGGCTGCTCCGACTCGCTCGAGAAGCTGGTCTCCTCCAGCGACGCGGTGTCGTTGCACGTTCCCTCCCATCCGGAGACCCGAGGCCTGGTCGACCAGGAGTTCCTCAGCTGGATGCGGCCCGGGGCCATCCTGATCAACACCTCCCGCGGTGACGTCGTCGACGAGCCGGCGCTCCTCGCAGCGATCGACGAGAAGGGGCTGCGGGTCGGGCTCGACGTGTATGCCGGCGAGCCCACCTCGGGCCAGGCCTCCTGGACGTCCCCACTGGCCCAGCACCCCAACGTCGTCGGCACGCACCACATCGGCGCCTCCACCGAGCAGGCACAACGTGCGATCGCTGATGGCGTGGTCGAGGTCGTCGATGCGTTCGCCGAGGGTCAGGTCGCCAACTGCGTCAACCTGGCCCCGCGCCGACTTGGTGCCGCGACCTTGAGCGTGCGGCATCTCGACCGGGTCGGGGTTCTCGCTCGCGTCCTGGAGCTGCTGAGTGCGGAGCGTCTCAACGTCGAGACGATGCACAACCGGGTGTTCGACGGCGGTCACGCTGCGGTCGCGACCATCGACGTCGGAGGGGTGGTGGTCGAGGACCTGCTGGCGCGGTTGCGTGCCGTCCCCGACGTCCTCGGTGTCTCGGTGGCCTCGCTGTCGGAGTCCACCGGCTGACCCCGGTGCCGCCCGCCTCAGGCCGGGTCGCGCGGGGGATCCCAGAGCAGCGGGACAAAGGCGTAGTGACCCACGGTGCGGACGAGGACGTCAGCGGGGTCCACCCCGACCCGGTCCACGACCGTCATGACGCCGCGTACAGGAATCACCAGGCGACCGGCCGGCTCGAGCTGCTCCACCAGGGGTTGCGGGAGCGCTCGGGCCTCGGCCGAGACGAGGATGCGGGTGAACGGTGCCAGGTCAGCAGCCCCGAGCTCGTTAGGGTGTGCGGTCCGGACACAGACCCGGTCGCCCAGGTGCTCGAGGTTGCGGCGGGCGGTCTCGGCGAGCTCAGGGACGATCTCGACGGCCACGATGTTGCCCTCGGGAGCCACGAGCTCAGCCAGCAGCGCCGTCGTCCAACCCGAGCCGCAACCGACGTCGAGGACCTGGTCTCCCGGTCGGGCGTCCAGCAGCTCGAGCATCGAACGCACCGTGCGTGGTTGAGAGTTGGTCTGGCCGTAGCCGATGTCGAGCGGGCGGTCCTCCCGGGCACGACGACGTTCACGCCGCGGCAGGAACGGCCCGCGGGGAACCGCGGCAAAGGCGGCGTGCACCCTGTCGTGCACGTCACGGGCGTCGTTCGCCGAACCGGGGGAGCTCATCGTCAGGCCTCGAGTCCCACGGTACGACGGCGCGGTCAGTGTTCGCAGACGACCCCATCGCCGTCACCGTCCACGTACCAGGCGTACTCGGGGTCGCGACCGCGGTAGTACGGACCGTAGCCATGGGCGATCGCCTCCGCGCACGTGGCGAACCGCGGGTCCGTCGCACCTCCGCCGCGGCTGCGTGTCACGACCCGAGCTCGGTGCACGGTGATCATGACGTTGTGGCAGTGGGCTGCCACCTGGCGCATCGCGCGTTTCTCGGCCGCGTCGACCTTCAGAGCCCAACGGATCTTGACCGCGGCGTACTGGGCGACATAGACGCAGCGTCCGTACGCGGGAAGCCAGTGTGCCGGATCGCTGTCGCCCTTGCTCTGGTTGACGTTGTCGGTGACGGCCTTGAGGGTGCGCGTGTCGGCGAGGTCGTTGGCGTAGGCGACCCGGCGCGCAGGAGTCCACCGGCGGCCTCCGGAACGCCATACCTCGAAGAGCGGCACGACGTGGTCGATGTCGACGTCGCCGGCGCGACGCCAGAAGTGCCTGTCGTAGGACGAGAACCAGCGGCCACGGACCACCGTGCAGCGACCGGTCACCGCGCGTCGTGACTCCTGGACGAGCACCTCGGCGCGGGTGTCTCGGCAGTCGCCGTCGGAGTCTCGCCAGTCGCCGAACCTGGCGCGGTCGTAGCCGCGTGGGGTCTGCCGCGCGACGGGCAGCGAGCGGACCGCGGCCCGGAACCTGATCCGCTGGGCCTTTTTGGCATTGGCTGCATAGGGCGGCGTCTGCCCCGACCGGAAGGCGCCCGCGCTCATGGGAACGGTCGTCGAGCCGGGTGGTGCCTGGCCGTCGCCGTTCGCAGCGCCGCTTGTGCCGACGGCCACAGCCAGCACAACCCCGAGCACGGTGGTGATCCCAAGAGTCTTCACCCCACGTCTCTACCAACTGCGACCCCGAAACGGCAGCAGACGCGCCAACCTCATCCCCACGGATCGCCACCCGACGCGCCCGGCACAATGGGGCCCCACATGCGGACGTACGACGGAGGGCCTGCGATGGACGCGGTCAGCGTGGTCTGGCACCGCGTCCTCGCCACCCAACCGGCGCCCGGCCACGCGGTGGCACTCGGAGCGGTCGTGGCCGCCCTCGCGCTGGTCGTCGTACGCCCTGCATGGGAGACCAGCCGACACATCGTGACGATCGTGCACGAGGGTGCGCACGGGCTGGTGGCTCGCCTCACCGGTCGCACGTTGGCGGGCATCCGGCTGCATTCCGACAGCTCCGGTGTGACGGTGTCGCGCGGCAAGCCGCGGGGGCCGGGCATGGCCGCCACCGCAGCGGCGGGTTACGTCGGGCCGGCGTTGCTCGGGCTCGGCTGCGCCTGGCTGCTCTCACGCGGACACGCCGTCGCGGTGCTGTGGCTCCTGCTGACCATGCTCGCGGCGCTGCTGCTCCAGATCCGCAACGTCTTCGGCTTCGTGGTCGTGCTCGGCCTCGGTGGACTGCTGTTCGTCGTATCGTGGCGCCTTGACGTGACGGCTCAGGCGGCCGTGGCCTACGCGGTGACCTGGTTCCTGCTGATCGCTGCGCCGCGTCCGGTCTGGGAACTGCAGCGCTCGCGCCGTCGCGGCCGTGCCCCTGGTTCGGACGCGGACCAGCTCGGTCGGCTGACGCCACTTCCCGCCCTCGTCTGGGTCGGTGTGTTCCTCATCGCGACCGTAGGTGCCCTGGTGCTCGGTGGCTCGTGGCTGGTGGTCTCGCTGCGCTGAGTACCCCGCCTCCGCGTGACACGACGGACTCGATCGTCACAGCGGGGTTTCAGGCGTGGTCGATGCAGTGCGTGGCCCAGGGCCTAGCCTCGAGCCGGTCCGCACCGATCGGTTCCCCGCACGCGTCGCACGCGCCGTAGCTGCCCTCGGACACCTTGTCCTGGGCCCGGGTGATCTCGGCCAGCATCGTCTGGAGCTTGTCGTGGGCCGGTACCGCCGACAACCGGTCGACGGCCTGGCTGGTGCCCTCGCCGACCCGCTTGCCGAACGAGATCGTGCCCTGCTCGTCGGGAGGCGTGCTCATCTCGGCCAGCTGCTCCTCGAGCTGCGCACGCTTGTCGGTCAGCATGGCCGCCACCGCGGCCAGGTCCTCTCCCATTTCGCCAGCATGCCACTGCCGGTGCATGAGGCAGCGCCTGTCGGGGTATGAAAGGGGTCAGAGCAACGACAAGTCATAACAAGTGTCCGTTTTATGCACTAGTAACGGACATCAAAAGAGCGCAGGATCTGCGAGGGACCCGTTCAGCGGTGGACGAGCCCGACACCAGGAGGACATGTGAACGGTCATCGGTATGGCTGGAAGTTGATTCTTCCCGGAGTGGCGTTCGTCGCCGCGCTCGTCGTGCTCGGGGCTTTCCTCGTCAACCGGGGTGGGTCGACGGCCCGCGACGAGGGGGCCGAGGGCGGGACAACAGGCTCGCATGCGATGACCGA
>JANLYC010000032.1:0-2962 GCA_031365435.1 Nocardioidaceae bacterium | reverse complement strand
ACCCCACCTTCACGGCGAGAGCCCGCTCGATGACGGCCTAGACGAACCGTTCGGCGGCTGAGCCTACGGCAACTGCCGCGGAGATGGCCAAGCACCGCACTCCGGACGAGCCAAAGGCCGCGGCGGCCAAGTGGTCCGCCGCGAAGTCGACCTCGGCGTCGGGAAGGATGATGGCGTGGTTCTTCGCGCCACCGAGCGCCTGGACACGCTTGCCGGTGGCGGTGCCACGCTCGTGGATGTACTTCGCGATGGGGGTCGAGCCCACGAAGGAGACCGCAGCGACGCGCGGGGAGTCGAGGATGGTGTCGACAGCCACCTTGTCACCGTGGGCGACGTTGAAGACGCCGTCGGGCAGGCCGGCCTGCTTCCAGAGCTCGGCCATGATCATCGCGGCCGAGGGGTCGCGCTCACTCGGCTTGAGGACGAAGGTGTTGCCGCACGCGATCGCGACCGGGAACATCCACATGGGCACCATGGCCGGGAAGTTGAACGGCGTGATGCCCGCCACGACCCCGAGCGCCTCGCGGAACGAGAAGGTGTCGACCCCGGTGGACACCTGGTCGGAGTAGTCGCCCTTGAGCAGCGAGGGGATCCCGCACGCGAACTCGACGACCTCCAGTCCGCGCTGCACCTCGCCCATCGCGTCCGAGAGCACCTTGCCGTGCTCGTCGCTGATCGCTTCGGCGAGCCGCGGGATGTTGGCGTTCACCAGCTCGCGGAAGGCGAAGAGGATCTTGGTCCGCGCACTGACCGAGGTCTGGGACCAGGCGGGGAACGCGTCCCACGCGGCCTGGATTGCCGCCTCTGCGTCGGCCGCCGAACCGAGGAGCACCTCCGACTGCTGCTGGCCGGTCGCCGGATTGAAGACGGCGGCGGTTCGCTCCGACGAGCCGGCGTAGGGCTGCCCAGCGACCCAGTGGACGATTGTCGTCATCAGAAGAACTCCTTGGTTGTCTTTGTCCTAACAACCCTACAAGGAGGCCTGCTCGCCACGCTAGTGGTGCGGCATCCGAATGCTCGGCCTGGGCGACGTCGGAGGCGTCCCCAGCACGACCTTGGCCTGACATACTGACTTAATGGTCGTCAGGCTTGATTTCTCGGACGATGTGCTGCGGAACTTCTTCATCGATCGTCAGAGCCCTATCCCCCTCTACTTCCAGCTCGCCCAACACCTGGAGGGAGCTATCGCTTCGGGCGCCATCCCTCCCGGGACGCTGTTCGAGAATGAGATCGACATGGCCGAGGCGATGGGAGTGTCCCGCCCCACCATGCGACGGGTGATGGAGCAGCTCTCAGACAAAGGGCTGATCGTTCGTCGCCGCGGGATCGGGACTCGGGTGGTCCAGCCCATAGTTCGCAGACCGCTGAAGCTCACCAGCCTCTACGACGACCTGAGCAGCAGTGGCCAACGACCGACGACCAGGGTCTTGTCCTTTGACCGGCGCCCCTCGACGGAAGAGGTATCCAAGCACCTGCGGATCACCGTCGGCACGGACGTCCTGCACATCGTGCGAGTGCGCTCAGCTCTCGAGAGCCCGATCGCCGTCCTCACGAACTACCTGCCGGGCAGCCTCGCGGCGATGGCCCGTGAGGACCTCGAGGCGCGCGGCCTCTACAACCTGCTGCGACAGGGGGGCGTGCAGCTGTTCTCGGCAACCCAGACGGTGGGAGCAAGGAACGCGTCGGCCGATGAAGCGAGGCTTCTGGGCGAGCGTCGCGGCGCAGCGCTGCTGACCATGCAGCGCGACACCATGGACGAGAACGGCACCATCGTCGAGTACGCCAGCCACATCTATGCGGCTAGCCGCTATGGCTTCGAGACGCACCTCACCCGTCCCTGAGGCCCCGCCAGGAGCGCTTCGGCGAAACATCGGGCGTCGAGGCTTGCGAGGATTTTGTCTTTACATATGCTCCTCCTCACATACTGAGGAGAGTGACAGGGCGCCTAACGAACGCAACCTGACCCCCGGGCCGCTGGCTGAGATGGTTGGGCAACTTCCCGACAGCAGGATCTGGGTGACCTCCTCGGACTCGTGGTTGGCCTCCTGGGCGTCCTGCGGCACTCCCAGGCGTCCGACGGCGCGGGCCCTCGCACGCCAGGTGCTCGATGAAGTAGGGGGCGTCCTCGGGCGGGGCTCCAACGACGCTCAGGGCCGTGTCGAACGCCGGCGGAAGGGCAACGTCCTCGGTGAAGTCACCGCTGCTCTTGGTCTTGAAGGCAGCAAGAAGGTCGCGGGAGACCTGACGGATGCGGTCCTCCATCGCGAGAATCTCGCGAGCCCCGGCCTTCATGGCCGAGTTCCGCACCTACATCGGCATGGTCATGACCGTCCTGCCACGCGCTCGAGAGTCGGGAGCTGCCCCACCGCTCTAGGCGAGTCGATCCTCAAGAGGCCCCGACCTTCTCGGATTCCGGGTCGTACAGCCCTGTCAGTCGTCCGTCGGGGTCGAGTCGAGTCAGTAGGACGTCACCGATGCCACGCAGCTGCTTGAGCTGAGTGGGGGTGAGCGGGTCGAGCACGTGCCGGCGGACGGTGTCGACGTGCCCGGGAGCGGCGGCGACCACGCACCTTCCCGAGGATGATCTGAAAGTCCGTAGCTCTGATCAGGACCGGCGTTGACGCGCTGGTTCGGGAAGGTACGCCCATGCTCAAGGTAGTCCACGACGAGAACGAGCCCAACGAGGCGAGCGGCTCGCTGCTCGACGAGATCGTCCGCGATGGGGCGAGGCAGATGCTCGCGGCTGCGTTGCAGGCCGAGGTCGCCGCCTACGTCGAGGCCCACGCCGACCAGCTCGACGAGGCCGGCCATCGGCTGGTCGTCCGCAACGGCCACCACGGTGCTCGTGAGGTCACCACCGCAGCGGGTGCGGGCGCCGCGGGTGAACGACAGGCGCACCGACGAGGCCACGGGGGAACGCAAGAGGTTCTCCTCCGCGATCCTGCCGGCCTGGTCGCGCAAG
>JANLYC010000130.1:0-1532 GCA_031365435.1 Nocardioidaceae bacterium | reverse complement strand
GCTCGCCCATCGCCTGGGGCGACATGTTCGCGCCGCGGGCGAGGTCGGTGAGGCGGGACCCCTCGGGGACGATCTGCGCGAAGACCGCAGAGTGGGCAGGCTTCTGGGGGAAGCCCGCTCCGACCACGCCATCGACGATCTGGAACCCAAGCAGGCTGTAGGCGCGGCCGAGGAGGGAAACGGTGTTGACCATCTGCGGTGCCCGTGCCACATTGTTCAGGATACCTGAATATCAGGCTGCATGAGGAAGTCTGAGGAGGGGCGGGCGGAGGCAACCATGACAACTGCTATCGAGCTCGACGGCCTCACCAAGACCTACGGCGACCTGCTCGCCGTCGACGCCGTCAGCGCAGTCGTGCGGCCGGCCAAGGTCACCGCCCTGCTCGGGCCGAACGGCGCCGGCAAGACCACCGCGCTGCGGATGCTGCTCGGGCTCGTCGCGCCGAGCAGCGGGACGGCAACATTCGCCGGGAGGCGCTACGACGAGCTGGTAGACCCGGTCCGCCAGGTCGGGGCGCAGCTCGAGGCCTCCGGCTGCCACCCCGGGTGGACCGCGCTCGACTACCTCCGGATCCTGACGACGGCCTCGCGGCTGCCGGCCGATGCGCCCAGACGCGTCCTGGAGGAGACCGGGCTGGCTGAGGCCGCGCCGCGGCGGGTGGGCGAGTTCTCCCTCGGCATGCGGCAGCGACTCGGGCTGGCCGCGGCGATGCTCGGCGACCCCGGCGTACTCGTCCTCGACGAACCGACCAACGGGCTGGACCCGCCGGGCGTGCGGTGGCTGCGGGAGTACGTCCGACGGCTCGCGGACGAAGGCCGCACGGTGCTGCTGTCCAGCCATGCGCTGAGCGAGGTCGAGCTGATCGCCGACGACGTGCTCGTGCTCGCGCGCGGGCGGCTGATCCGGTCGGCGAGCTTGGCCGCGATGCGCGCCGAGGCGGGGGTTGGGTCGCGGGTGCGCACGCCTGACCCGTCTGCGTTGTGTGCGGTGCTCGACGCCGCCGGGCTTGTCTCTCGATGGGCCGAAGGCGAGCTCAGCGTCGCGGCGCCACCCGAGGAGGTGGGCCAGCTCTGTGCGAAGCACGGCATCGTGCTTCACGCGCTGGCTGGGACGGCCGACCTCGAGCAGGCGTTCTTCCGGCTCGTCGAGGAGTCCCCTGAAGGGGAGGTGGCGCTGTCATGACCGCACTGCTCCGCGCTGAGCTGCTCAAGTTGCGCTGCGCGCGCATCACCACCTGGTTGCTGCTTGCCACGCTCGCGCTGGTGACGCTGACAGTCGTTGCCTCCACCCCAACCGTGGATTCCGAGTCGTCGCTGACCCTGGGTGACCCGGGGCTGCTGGCTGTCGTGGTCGGAGCCGCGTTTGGAGTGCCGCAGGTGCTGATCGCGCTCTACGGCACCACGGCGTTCACGCAGGAGTTCCGCTACGGCACGGTCACGCAGACCTATCTCGGCGAGCCTCGCCGTAGTCGCATCTTCATCGCCAAGTGGCTGGCGTTGGCTGTGGTCAGCGTGGTCGTCACCGCCGCGAC
>JANLYC010000577.1:0-2862 GCA_031365435.1 Nocardioidaceae bacterium | reverse complement strand
CTGGCGTACGACGTCCCGTTCCAGCTGTAGATGTCGGCGTCGTCAGCGGTGCCGGCGACCCCAGGCGGGTTGGTGTTCCCGACCGTGGAGAAGTACAGCGTCGAACCGACGAGGCTGATCGCGTCCACGTCCTGCGCTGCCGCGGTCAGACCGTGCGCAGTGCCGTCGAAGAACACCGACCACACACCGTTGTTGTTGTAGACCACGTCCTCGTCCTGCACCAGTCCCAGCCCCGGCACCGTGGTGTCGCTGCTGAAGGACGCGTAGAAGTGCGTCGCGTCAACCCTGACGAAGCCGTCGACGTCGGCAGCAGCTGCGAACCCGTTGGCGGTTGCGTCCCACTCCCGCGAGTAGGCCGTCCCGCTCCAGCGGTAGATGTCGGCGTTGTCCGCAGTCCCCGCAACACCAGGGGGGTTGGTGTTCCCCAGCGTGGAGAAGTACAGGTCCGACGTCGGCGGCGGAGGCGGAGCAGCCGCAGCGAACTCGTCCGAGCCGGCGTCGAAGCCGCCCAGCGCGGGACGCGCCTGGCCGTCGATGTCCGTCGAAGGAGCGTTGACCCCACCCGAGCTGGCCGCGCCGAGGTTGCACGCGGACGAGCCCGGGCAGTTGGGCAGGTGGTAGTTGCCCATCAGGTTCGGCGGAACCTCCGTGGTCACCAGGGTGGCGTCCACGAATGCCGGGTTCTGCCGCCAGGTCGAGAACGCGACCGAGACATCGTACGGCGTACCCGGGAAGGCCGGATCCGTCGACGAGTTCGTCGGGCTCGTTGTGTAGGGGTGCAAGCCACCGGCGTCCTGCTGGATCACCGAGTTGGTCGGGGTCAGCAGGCCGGAGCCGTCCGCCGTTCCCAGGTCCCACTCGTCGATCGGGCTGGTGTCGCCGGCCACACCGATGCCCGTCACCGACAGCCCTGCGCGGGTGCCGGCCCGGTTGTCCCAGAAGATGTTGTTGAACAACAAGGGCTTGCTGAACGTGGGCGAGCCGGTAGGCAGCACGGCCTGCAGCAGGACACTGTTCTGCGCAGTAGCCAGTCCAGCGGGAGCCGCCTGACCGTTCGAGGTCACGGCGGTTGCCGTCGTGAGGTTCTTCGCGATCGTGTTGTTGTAGACCCGGACGTTCGGCGCGTCGTCGAGGCTGATCCCACCGCCTTCGTGGGTCGACACGTTGTTCGCGATCGTGTTGTTGTAGACGTTCATCGCGTCCATGCCGTTGGTGCCACCGGCCGCCATGAGGAAGCGGATGCCGCCACCGTCGTCGTTGGCGAGGTTGGCCTGGATCTGGTTCGCATAGATGTCCACGGGGCCCGACCCGGTCGACAAGTCGCTGGGGTTCGTCGGCAGCTGGCCGGCGATCATGATCCCGCCGCCCTCGTCGTTGGACATGTTGTAGTAGATCCGGTTGTGGTGGATCTTCCCGTTCGGGCTACGGCCGTAGACGCTCATGCCACCGCCGTACTCGAGCGAGAAGTTGCCACAGATGTCGTTGTTCGACACGTCGTAGCTGTCCGCTCCCGCGAAGAGGCCGATGCCGCCGGCGAGGTTGGTGCCGCCGTTGGCGATCACCCGGTTGTCGGCGATGCGGACGTTCTCGTTGTGGTTGTTGGCGTCCGGCCCGGTCAGGTCAGGCGTGCCGATCCGGATCGTGCCGTAACCACTGGCGTTGTTCTCCACGACGTTGTTGGTGATCTGCAGGTTGCGGGCGTACGCGTTGGCGAAGATGGCTCCACCCTGCGTCACGATCGTCGGCGGGAGCCCGGTCTGACCACCCGTCAGATCGTTGATGTTGCCCGGGAACCCGTCCTGGCTGCCCCCACGGATGTCGAACCCGTCGATGCTGGCCTTGAACGCGCTCGTGAACTGGCGCGCTGTGTTGGGCGCCGTCGTGGCGTTCTGCGACGCCAGGACGTAGATCCCTTCACCGTCGTTGACGGTCTGGTTGCCATCCCAGGTGAGGGCGCCGATCTTGTTGTACCAGGCCGTGGCGACGGCGTTGTCGGTGCCGAAAGCACTCGCGTCGATACCCGTGCCGGGCACGTAGGTGGTGCCCTGGAAGCCACCGGGACCGACACCTTGCAGCTTGACCGGCGAGGCCATGATCAGGTTCTCGTAGTACGCACCACGCGGGTTGATACGCGGGTTGTTCGGGTCAGGGTTACCCGGGTACACCACGACCAGGTCGTCGCCAGGACTGCTGTAGGCCGCGTCGAGCGCGCTCTGGATGAGGGGGAACGTCTTCCCGGGACCGACCTCGTACAGGTTCGGGTTGTAGCTCCCGCCGAGGACATGGAAGGTCAGACCGTTGACTGTTGTCTGTCCGTTGTCGCCCGTGATCTCGAGCTGGTGAGCACCGACCGGAGTACCGGCAGGCACCGTCACGTCGATCGCGGTGTCGCTCCAGGAGGTCGTCGGCAGCACGATGGTCCCGTCAAGCGTGACCTTTCCGGTGCCCTTCGAGGCACCGAAGCCGGTCCCTTGGATGCTGAACGACCCGCTACCGCTCACGTACGGCTTTGACACAGCCAGCAGCTGCGGCGTAGCCGGCTCGAGAGGACACGTGATCGCCTGCGAGACGCCCGTCCCCGGGATCTCGACGGTCAACCCGACCTGGGTCGGCGCGAGGTCGGCGAAGGTCATCAGGCCAGGCATCGCTTCACCACCTGCGGAGTGAGTGGCAAACCGCGGGTTGTAGTTCGTGTTGAGGTGGCCAGGTATGCCTGGATCGTTGGCCACGAACCGGTACATGTTCGCGCACACACCCGATGGCGTCGGACAGCTGATGTGGTCGGTGGACGGCATCAGCACGTCATAGATGCCGTTGAAGTCGGTCTCTGCCGTGTACTCCAGCTTGTTGTTGAAGTCGTAG
>JANLYC010000533.1:0-16521 GCA_031365435.1 Nocardioidaceae bacterium | reverse complement strand
GGAACCACACCCACCGTCTCGGTGCTCCCAGTGTTCTCGGCGTACCCGGTGTTCCCGGTGTTCCCGGTGTTCGCGGTGTTCCCGGTGTTCCCGGTGTATCCGGCGTTCCGGCGGTCCTGGCGGTCCCGGCGGTCTCGGCGGTCTCGGCGTAGGCTCCCCCGAGCCAGCCGTTCTCGGCATACCCCCGGCCGGGCGTGTGCCCACCTGGCCGTCCGCGTTTGCCTAGTGAACTAGGCAAATCCCATGTGAGCACGGCGAATTTGCCTTGTGAAGCAGCCACCCGGCTTGTGAACTAGGCAAACGCCACCGGCGCGGGAAGGAGAGGAGGTCAGCCGAAGCGGCCGGAGATGTACGCCTCGGTGGCGTCGTTCTCGGGGTTGGAGAAGATCGTCGTGGTGGGACCGAACTCGATCAGCTTGCCGGGCTTGCCGACGCCGGCCAGGTTGAAGAACGCGGTCGTCTCCGAAACCCGCGCTGCCTGCTGCATGTTGTGCGTGACGATGACGATCGTGTAGCTGTCCTTGAGCTCGTGGATCAGGTCCTCGATCGCGCTCGTCGAGATCGGGTCGAGTGCCGAGCAGGGCTCGTCCATGAGCAGCACCTGCGGCTCCACCGCGATGGCGCGCGCGATGCACAACCGTTGCTGCTGCCCGCCGGACAGGCTCGAGCCGGGCTTGTCGAGGCGATCCTTGACTTCGTTCCAGAGGTTGGCCTGCCGAAGAGCTCGCTCGGCGATGTCGAAAGCATCGGCCTTCTTCATGCGCTTGCTGTTGAGTCGCATGCCCGCCAGGACGTTCTCGAGGATCGACATCGTGGGGAACGGGTTGGGGCGTTGGAACACCATGCCGATCTGACGGCGTACCTCGACCGGGTCGACGTCGGCGTCGTACAGGTCGTTGCCGTCGATCATGATCTTGCCCTCGATGCGCGCCCCGGGGATGACCTCGTGCATCCGGTTGAGCGAGCGCAGGAACGTGGACTTGCCGCATCCCGAGGGGCCGATGAGCGCCGAAACCGACCGCGCGGCTAGGGGAATGGTGACGCCCTCGACGGCGAGGAAGTCGCGGTAGTAGATGTCGAGGTCGCTGACGTCGATGCTCTTCGCCATGGTTATGCCTTCGTCTTGGGTGAGAAGTAGTACGAGACCAGTCGGGCCACCAGGTTCAGCAGCATGATGATGATCGTCAGCACGAGCGCGGCTCCCCAGGCGCGCTCGACACCGAACTCGGGCGGGAAGCCCGGGTTCTTGTACTGGCTATAAATGTAGACCGGCAAGGTCATGATGCGTCCGCTGAACAGGTCGAAATTCGTTGAATCAGTCGCACCGCAGATGATGAGCAACGGCGCTGTCTCGCCGATCACGCGCGCGATCGCGATGGTGATTCCCGTGACGATGCCGGCGAGTGCCGTCGGCAGGACCACCTTCACGATCGTCCGCCACTTCGAGATTCCCAAGGCGTATGACGCCTCGCGCAGCTCGTTCGGCACGAGCTTCAGCATCTCCTCACTGGACCGTACGACCAGCGGGATCATCAGCACCGAGAGAGCGACCGCACCGCCGAAGCCCATTCGGACGCCCTCACCGTAAAAGAGGACGAAAAGGGCGTAGGCGAACAGGCCGGCCACGATGGACGGTATGCCGGTCATGACGTCGACGAGCAAGGTGATCCAGCGAGCCATCGGGCCGCCGCCGTACTCGACGAGGTAGATCCCGGTGAGCAGTCCGATCGGGATCGACATCACCGCCGCCATGCCGGTCACGAGAAGCGTGCCCCAGGCAGCGTGGTAGATCCCGCCGCCCTCGCCGACGACGTTGCGCATCGACGAGGTGAGGAAGGTGCTGTTGAGGGCAGGAGCTCCCTTGCTGACGACCTCGAACAGAAGCGTGCCCAAGGGCAGCAGCGCGATCGCGAACGCCGTCGTGATCATGACGGTCGCGAAGCGGTCGACGCTCCTGCGCCCTCCCTCGACCCAGCGGGACGTCGATGTCAGCGCCACGGCGAAGGCCAGCCAGCCGGCGACGACGGACAGTGCGGCGCTCACGCCCATCGTCTGGCGAAGCAGCAGCGCGACGACGACGCCGCCGGCGAGCAGGGCCCAGGGGGCCCAGCGGGGAAGGGGCGGCTTGTGCAGTCGCTGTTCCAACGCGAGGGGGTCCAGGCGGTCGCCAGGCGGCTCGGTCGTTTCTGGGCTGGCCATGTCATTCGGCTCGCGAGAACTGGCTGCGGCGGGCGACGATCGCGCGGGCGACGAAGTTCACGGCGAACGTGATCACGAACAACACCAGTCCTGTGGCCACCAACACGTTGACCTGGACCCCACTGGCCTCGGGGAACTTCAACGCGATGTTGGCGGCGATCGTGCTGGGGTTGCTGTTGGTGATGAGGTTGAAGGACACGACCCCGCTCACGGAGAGCACGGTCGCGACCGCGATCGTCTCGCCAAGAGCCCGACCGAGCCCGAGCATCGCGGCGCTGACCATGCCGGAGCGGGCATAGGGGAAGACGGTCATGCGCACCATCTCCCAGCGGGTCGCTCCCAGAGCCATCGCCGCCTCCTCGTGCAGGCGAGGTGTCTGGAGAAAGATCTCGCGGCACAGGGCCGTTACGATGGGCAGGATCATCACGGCCAGCACGATGCCGACCGTGAGGATCGTCCGACCCGTGACCGATGCGGGACCGGCGAAGAGCGGGATGAAGCTCGCGTGCTCGTCGAGCCAGGTGTACAGCGGCACCATCCGCGGCGCGAGGTAGAAGATCCCCCACAAGCCGTAGACGATGCTCGGGACGGCTGCCAGCAGGTCGACGAGGTAGCCGAGTGGTGCCGCCAACCGCCGCGGCGCGTAGTGCGAGATGAACAAGGCGACGCCGATGGACAGCGGCGTGGCGATCAGCAGCGCGAGTATGGCGGCAAGCAGGGTTCCGAAGACCAAAGGCCAGATGTAGCCGACAATGCCCTCGCCACCCGGGACCTGGTCCTTCGCGGCCGTGAAACCCGGCAGTCCTTGGAAGGTGAGGAAGACCGCGACACCGGCCAGCGTCAGAAGGATCAACCCGCCCGCGGCGGTGGCCAGCCCGGAGAAGATCCGGTCGCCGCGACTCCGCGGTGCGCGGGTCTTGGCTGCGGCGGTCGAGCTGGCCATCGGTGTGCCTTCGATCAGGGGTGCGAACGGGAAGGTCCCGTGGGTTGCTCGCACGCTCGGGGCGAGCAACCCACGGGAGCGAGGTTACTTGGCCGAGATCGTGTCGATCGCGGCTTGTGCCTTCTCGCGGATAGCGGACGTGATCGGGGCGGAACCGGCTTGATCGCCAGCGGCTGTCTGACCAGCCTCGCTGATCACGTAGGACTCGAAGGCCGTGACGACGTCAGCCGCTGCCTGAGAGCCATAGCTGGAGCAGACGATGTGGTACGAGATCAGGACGATCGGGTAGACGCCGGACTGCGTCGCCGTACGGTTGACATCGATAGCGATGTTCGTAGCCGAGGCACTAGCGGCGGGGCTCGACTCGTCCAAGACGGCCGAGGCGCTGTCGGCACTCGGCGTGACGTACTCGCCGCCCACCTTGATCAGGGCCTTGCCGAGCTGACCGGCCTGGCTTTCGTCGGCGTACCCGATCGTGCCGTCGCCACCTTGCACTGCCGCAACGACTCCAGAGGTGCCCTCAGCGGACTCGCCGGCCTTGATCGGCCACGTGTCGTCCGGCGGGTAGGTCCAGTCGGAGGCTGCCGTCTTCGACAGGTAGTCGGTGAAGTTGGCCGTCGTCCCGGAGTCGTCCGAGCGGTGGACGGGGGTGACCTTCGTGCTCGGAAGCGTCGCGTCCGGGTTGTCCGCCTTGATCGCGGGGTCGTCCCACGCGGTGATCTTGCCCGCGAAGATCTGGGCCACCGTCGAAGGCGAGAGTTGCAGATTGTCGACACCCTGCAGGTTGTAGATCACGGCGATCGGGCTCACGTACACGGGAAACTCGATGGCGTCGCCGTTGCACGTCTTCTGGGCCTGCGTGAGCTCATCGTCGGTCATGTAGGAGTCGGAACCGGCGAACTGCACCCCACCGGCCAGGAACTGCTCGCGACCACCACCGGATCCGACCGCGTCGTAGTTCACGGTCACGTCGGGGTTAGTACCTTGGAAGCCGGCTTTCCAGGCAGCCATTGCGGCTTCCTGGGATGTAGCGCCGGCGCCGTTGAGATCACCTGAAAGAGCAGCACCACCGGTGGTGGAACTTCCTCCGTTGGTGTTGTTCTCGTTGCTGGCGCCGCATGCGCTCATGCCGAGCGCCACGGTCAGCGCGATGGCGCCGATCTTGGCCGCGCGGGGCAGGGAGTTGTGCTTCACGTCAGGCGTCCCTCTCTGGGAGTCTGCAGGAATGTTCAATTACCAACCGTGACGCTAGGGAGTGCAGGTGACCGAACTGGTGGGCGTCGGTGAACGGCGGGTGAACGGTGGTGATCGATTCACCCCTTGTCGGCGGGTATTTGAGCGGGGCTGAGGCGGACATCACGTGAACTGAGGCGGTGACAGCGATCGCGGTGACCTGTGCCCTCTGTCCGGGCTGCCGACTTCAGAAGTGGCATGGTTGCCACGTCTGGGCGCACAACTGCGGTCGCAGACAGGGGTCGGCAGGCGATGCTGAATCGTTGTCAAGCCGAACAACCTTCGCGCGGTCCGAGACGTCTTCAGCAGTGGAAGGGCCGCAAAGAGCGGCCCTCGACCATCGCTTCCTTTGGGGGGATCAGCCATGAATGTTCGTCGCACTGCTGCTGCCGTTGTCGTCGGAGCACTTGTTCCGCTGACCGGAATCGTGACCACCCACGCCGGCGCCACCCCCGTCGAGCACTACCGGATCAGCGTCCACGTCTCTGACGCCACACCAGCGAGCGGAGAGCAGTTCATCGTGCGGGGGACCTTCGGGACGACGTCCGCCGCGGCGACCGATCGGCCGGTGAAGGTGCAGTCCTACCGAGAGGGTTCGTGGCACCAACTGACCGGGGCTGTCGTGAGGACGGACAGCGAAGGCGAGTACCGGTGCCGGGTCGTCTTGTCGCAGACGCGCAAGCGGCTGCTGCGCGTCGTGGGTGTCGCGCCGGAGGGTGCGCGGAACGCCTTCCACAAGTTCAGTGTCACGGTCGGCTGAGGCGCTCAGCGCCATACGTGGCCGGCATACGGGCAGAGTGCGGCGCCTGGCCGCCGGTGTGCCCTGCCTGGCCGCCCGTTTGCCTTGTGAACTAGGCAAATACCAAGTGCACACGGCACGTTTGCCTTGTGAACAAGCCACCTGGCTTGTTCACAAGGCAAACGCCGGCGGCCAGTGAGAAGAAACAGCGCCGGGGGGAGCGGGGGCGGCAGGGGTCAGGTGTTGAGCCAGCGGGTCCAGGCGTCGATCGTGTACGGGCGGCCGAGGATGTCCTGGACGAGGTCGGCAGCATCGCGTCGCCCGCCTGGCGCGAGCACCCGGTCCCGGTACCGCTGCGCGGTCACGGGCTCGAAGAGATCATCCGGGTCGAACGCGGAGAAGAGGTCCTTCGCGATGACCAGGCTCCACATGTACGTGTAGTACCCCGACGTGTAGCCCTCGAGGTGGCCGAACGACGTGTGGAAGTGCGTCCCGTCCACGAACGGGAACAGGTCGTATGCCGCCTGGAGCTGCGCCACGTACGCCGTCAGGTCGGTGACCTCGCCCAGGTCAGCCCGGTGCACGTAATAGGAGACGGCCGCGTAGAACATCTGCGTGCGGGCCAGATAGCCCTTGCCGAAGTCGTTCGCCGCGCGCATCCTCGCGACCAGGTCTGCCGGGATCGGCGCGCCCTCGGCGTTGACCGCAAACGTTGCCAGCACGTCGGCGTCCCAGGCCCAGTGCTCGAGCAGCTGGGACGGCGCCTCGACGAAGTCCCACTCGGTCGCGACCCCGGAGAACCGGGCCCAGTCCTGTTGCCCTGCGACCACATGGTGGATCAGGTGCCCAAACTCGTGGAACAACGTCACCACATCGCGGTGCTCCATGAGCCCCCGCGGGAAGTTGCATGCCAGCACGCCCTCCGGCAGCTGATGCCCGTTGACGCCCGGCGTGATGGTGAACTGCGCGGCGTGCTTGAACTTGCCCTCGCGCGGATGCAGGTCCAGGTAGATGCGTCCGAGAAGCGCCTCGTCGAGCTCGACGTCGTACGCCGTGACGTCGTCATGCCAGCGCGGGGCGTCGGGCAACGGACGGTAGGTGAGTCCGAACAGCCGACCGGTGACGTCGAGGAGGCCCTGCCGCACCCGATCGAAGTCGAAATACGTCCGCACGGTGTGAGCGTCGACGTCGTACTCCTCCCGCCGGACCACCTCCGCGTAGTAGGTGCTGTCGACCCGGTCGATGGTCACGGCGTCGGGGTGGTCGCGCTGCAGCCGGGCGAGCAGCCGGCCCCGGTCCCGCTCCCCGGAGGAGGCGGCTGCGGCGGTGACCTCGTCGATGAAGTTCTCGATCGCGTGACCCGAGCCGATCATCTTGACCTCGGCGTCGTAGTCCGGCCAGCTCGCGTAGCCGAGCAGGGCTGCGTGCTCGGCGCGAAGTTCGAGCAGCTCACGGAGCAAGCCATCGTTGAGCGGCCAGGCTCGGTTGTTGAACGCGAGCATCATCGTGTGGCGCGCCTCGCGGTCGTGCGCGAAGGTGAGAAGCGGTATGACGTCGGGGTAGTCGGTCGTTACCTCGACACGGCCGTCGGCGCCCACCGGATGGCCGGCCCGATAGTCGTCCGGGAGACCGTCGAGCTGGCCTGGGTCGAGTCGTACGCGACGGACGTCGTCACGGATGTTCTTGGCGAACTCCTGACCGACCAGCGTCTCGCGTTCGGCCAGCTCCCGGAGCCGTTCGCGCTCGTCGTCGCTGCGGTCGACACCGGCCCGCCGGAAGTCGCGCAGCGTTCTGTCGAGCACCCGGCGTGCATCGTCGTCGAGCCCCGTGACGTCGAGATCGGCGAAGATGGCGTGCAGGTCGGCATCGAGCGTGAGATCCGTCGCGAGCTTGCGTGCCTCCTGCATGGCCACCTCGGCCTGGGTCCGCAACGACTCGCTCGGCAGCACGTTGCTCATCACCGAAGACGCGGACATCGCGTTGGCCAGCGCCAGCGTGACCAGGTTCCACCGCTGCAGGACGTCTGCGGCATCGGCGGCATCGCTTGACCCACGCAACTCGTCGACGAGTCGGCGCCCGCGGTCGAGCTGGTCGTCGCAGCGTTCGACCAGCCACGCGCGCCAGCCGTCGTCATCGGTCGGCAGGGTGAGTGGCGTCAAGTCGCCGCGCTCTCGTGGGATGCTCATCCGAGCACCCTAATCGCGGGTCCAAGCGGCGATCGACTGGTCCGGGTCAAGCGACGCCGGTTTCGGCAAACGTCGACCGAGGGCCACCGGCCAGCCGGCGGGTGACGTCAGAGGGCCTGCCAGACCTGCTCGTTGACGACGGCGTTGGGGGCGAGACCGTTCTGCTTCTTCAGGGCCACCACGGCAGCCGCCGTACGACGTCCGAGCAACCCGGTGCGGTCGGTGTCGGGCAGCTTGAGCGCCACCTGCAAGGCGTACACCGCCCGGCCGGCACTGCCGTGGCGCAAGAGCGTCTGGGCTGCGTTGGCGCGCCCCCACTGCTTGGCCTCGTGAGGAGTCCAGTCCGGTGCGGTCAGTCGTCGCGCCGAGGGCACGAGACTGGCCCAGGTGGGCTTGTCGAGCGCTCCCGTCCGAGGCAGGTCGTGAGCGCCCTGGTAGCGCAGCACCGCCGTGCGCGTCGCGGATCCGAACGTGCCGGTGACGGGCTGGTTGAGCAGGCGCTGTCCCTTGCGGACGAGATCGCCCGAGCTGCCGAGCCACTGCAGCGGCAGCCGGGAGAGCCGCGGCGCGATGACCGGAGCCGGGCAAGGGGTCAGTTGCGGCCTGTCCGTCGGCGCGACGGCCGGCTGACCACGGAAGACCTGGCAGGTGCCGTAATCGGTGGCCCAGGCATGCCCTGTCCAGAACGAGGTGTGGGCGCGGGCACCGTTCCAGGACAACGAGATGTGGATGTGGCTGGTGTGCGGGTCGTCCCCGGTGTAGCGCTGCCAGCTGCCGCGGTAGGCCGCCCACGACTTGTGGTTGTAGATGAGGTACATGATGCCGAGACGTCGAGCCAGCTCGCCGGGCTCACCACTCGGGCCGGGGCCGGTGATCCACGCAAGGAAGTTGGCGGCGACGCGCTTGTCGTCAGGGTTGTGCACATTGAGCATCCAGTCCCAGGCGCGACCGTCCTTGTGCTCGGAGGTGCTGCCGGATGTGCAGGCGCGGGGGGTCGCGGAGCTGCTGCCGCCACGGTGGTAGGTCGAGAGGGCGAGCGCCCGCAGCTTCACGATGCCACGCGACGGAACGGCGACACACGCCTGCTGCATCTGGTAGCCCGCCGGCTCGTCGAGTGGCCCATGCCACCGTCGGGGGCCGGCCATGCCCTTCGGATGGCGTGGGAAGCTGACCGGCGGCCGCATCGAGGACGAGGCAGCGCGGGTGTCTGCTTGGGGCCGGTGCGCCGTACCCGAAGCGGTGGACATCGTGGGGGTGAGCGCGACGAGCAGAGCGGCGGCGGCGCCGATCATGGTGACGCGGGCTGCTGTGGACGTGGGGCTGGGCATCAGGGGCGGACCTTGGGGTGCGGAAACGCGGGAATATGACGATGAGCAACGAACCTAATACGGATAGTGATGAGATTCCGCTTCCCATCGGACAGGCTGTCCGAACGGTGGAGCGGGCGTCGGGCCGAACAGGGGATACCGGCTGAAGCGTCGCCGGACCGCGAAGACATCACTGCGTCAGTGCAGGCTCACTGAGCGTCGAGGCACGCGGCGTGGCGTGTACGAAACGTCCGGATCGTCGAGCGTGGGACGGATGCTTTGACATAGTCAGGTCGTGACCACGGGACAAGCAGGCGATCCGCTCGCCTCAGCCGGGACGTTCTCCCGTGCGGGCACGGACCTGTTTCGTCGCGCCTCCGAGCGTGTCGTCGCCGAGCTCGGCCGCCGGACGAGGGGGATCACCCAGGGCATGACCTGGTCGGTCTCCCGCGTCGAGTCCGGTCATCAGGTCCACCTACATGTCAACGGTGGCCTGATCACTGCCGGCGAGACCGTCCCCTGGGGCGACAGTCTCTGTCGCCGCCTCGCCGAAGGCGGCGCAGCCTTCGTCGCGGACACGCTCGCAGACCCGGCGTACGCCGACCACCCGGCGGCAGGTCGCTTCCGCGGCCTGGCCGGCAAGGCGATTCACGGTGATGACGGCTCGACCTTCGGCATGCTGTGCGGGGTCACCGCCAGCCCGTTCACAGGCGATCTCGGCATCGATGACAAGGACCTCGAGCTGCTGACGGGCCTGTTGGCCGACGTGCTCGACGGAGCCCGCCTGAGTGACTCCGCGCATGCCGCCGAACGATCGGCTCTCGTGCTCGCGCAGACCGATCACCTCACGGGCCTGGTCAACCGTCGCGGCTGGGACCTGGCAATCGAGCAGGCACGCGAGAGTCTCGAGAGCTATGGCGACCACATGTCCGTCGTCATCGTCGACCTCGACGAGTTCAAAGCGGTCAACGACCGCGAGGGACACCAGGCCGGAGACGAACAGCTCCGCCTCGCCGGCCGCATCCTCACCGGGCTCGTGCGGCGCGACGACGTGGTCGCGCGAATCGGCGGAGACGAGTTCGGTCTGCTCCTCGTCAGCTGCTCCGAGACCGAGGCGGACCACCGCGAGGCGGACATCTTCGACGGACTGAACGCCCGAGGCGTCGCAGCATCGACCGGTCACGCGACTGCGACGACGGCCGCGGAGTTCGAGACACTCGTCGTCATGGCGGACCAGGCCATGTATCGCGCCAAGACCGCCCGCCGAGGCGCGGTCGCGCACTGACCCGGGCTCCAGCCGCGGACCGCGGCCCGGGAAGCCGGTTGGCGCTGCGAGGGAGGATGGTCTCGTGCTCGATGCTCTTTCGCCCACCCGTCGCCGTTTTGTGCTTTCAGTCGTGGCGCTGGTGGCGTTGGCCGTGGTCGTCGCCATGATCTCGCTGGTGCGCGCACGGCCAGCCAAGGTGACACCGGTCGACCAGAGCCGACCAGGTCCGGTGTTGCTCGTGCCAGGATACGGCGGCTCGACGGCCTCGCTGGAAGGGCTCGCCGCCGCGTTGCGACGAGCGGGCCGTGACGTCGTGGACGTCCGGCTCCCCGGCCAGGGCACCGGCGACCTGCAGGAGCAGGCTCAGGTGCTCGGTGACGCGGCGCGCGCGGCCGTGCGCCGGACCGGGTCCACCTCGGTCGACGTCGTCGGGTACTCCGCCGGCGGCGTGGTGGCCCGGCTGTGGGTCCGCGACCACGGAGGAGGAAGCCTCGCTCGGCGCGTCGTCACGCTCGGGTCGCCGCAACACGGCACAGACGTCGCTGCCCTCGCGTCGGACCTCACGTCCGGGTCGTGCCCAGTGGCGTGCCTTCAGCTGGCTACCGACAGCGATCTGCTGCGCATGCTGAACGCTGGTGACGAGACACCAAGGGGACCTGTCTGGGTCTCGATCTGGACTACGAACGACAAGGTCGTCGTACCGCCGGACTCCGCATCGCTGGCCGGCGCTGTGGATTTCTCCGTCCAGTCGGTCTGCCCGTCGGTCGGCGTAAGTCACGGCGGTCTGCCGCACGATCCCACGGTGATCGCGATGACGATCGGCGTCCTCGGTACCCCGGCACCGGTTGTCCCCGGCACCGGCGTCTGTTCGCTCAGTCCTTGATGTCCTTGGTGGTGAAGTTGGCCCAGCCGGCCGCCAGGAACACCGCGACGTAGATGAGCTGCAGGCCCGTACCCCGGGCCACGTTGCGCCACAGGATGGGATCACGGAACAGGTCGACGAACGACAGCCAGTAACGGGTTGAGAGATACGGGTACAACGAGGTCGCTGCGTCCAACGTGAGGAGCAGCGTCGACGCGATGAGGATGCCGATCGTGCCGAGCGCTGCCGCGAGCGGCGTCTCGACCACCGTCGAGAGGAACAGGGCGATAGCGGCGACCCCCAACATCGAGAGCATCGCGTACGCCAACGCGATGCCCGTGCGCACGATGACCTGTTGTGTCGTGAGCGAGCTTCCGGAGACGCTGACGGTGGCCGCACCCTGCTGGTCGCCGAGCAGCAGCACCCCGAGGATGTATGCCGTGACCGCCACCACGAGCACGGTCAGGATCACGAATGTCATGATCGTGACCAGCTTCGCCACCAGCAGCCGCGAGCGCCCGACTGGCCGGATCAGCACATAACGGAGGGTCCCCGCCTGCGCCTCGCCGGCGATGGCCTCACCAGCAACGACAGCGACAGCAGCAGGCAGGAAGAGAGGCAGCACGATCGCGACGGCCGCCAACGGGTAGAGCGTCCCGTCAGTCAGGACCGCGGAGAGGAAGGCCGGTCCCGTACCGGGACGGGGTCCGAGGTTGGTGATCGACAGGAGCACCGCCACCAGCGAGGGCAGGGCGTCGATGAGGGCGATGGTGATCCAGGTCCGGCGACTACGGAGCAGTTTGCGCACCTCGACGCCGATCATCTGCGCACGATCCGGTCCGAGCCGGACTCGGTCGCGGCCAGAACCACGTCCTCGAGCGTGTGACGCTCGGGTCCGAGCTCCATCACACGCACCCCGGCCGCGACAAGCTCGGCGTTCAGGGCCGCGGGATCATCGACCCGGATCAGCAGCGTCTCGGCGTCGTAGTGCTCAACCTGACCGTCCAGTACCGCGCGAGCGCGGGACACGTCCGGCGTCCGCACGAAGAGTCGGCCGGTCGGTTGTCGGAGCACGTCGAGATCCTCCTGGATGACGAGTCGTCCACCGTCCAGGACGCCAACGCGCGTGCACAACTGCTCCACCTCGGCCAGCAGGTGGCTGGACAGGAAGATCGTGGTGCCGGACTTGTGCAGAGTCAGCAACAGATGACGGATCTCGCGGATGCCCTGCGGGTCGAGCCCGTTCGTGGGCTCGTCAAGAATGAGAAGGCGGGGCCTGCGCAGCAGAGCTTGGGCAAGGCCCAGCCGTTGCCGCATGCCCAAGGAATACGCCTTGACCGGACGTCGGTCGACGCCGCTAAGGCCGACCTCTTCGAGCGCGTCCTCGATACGGCCCGCTCTCGTCGCGCGCGGTCCGCCCGGACCCATCGCGTCGAACAGAGCCAGGTTGGCGCGACCCGAAAGGTGCGCGTATGCCGCCGGACCCTCGACCAGCGCACCAACTTGCGGCAACACGGTCGCCGCCAATTTCGGCATCGGCTCGCCGAACAGCTGGACTTCGCCGGATGTGGCCAACACCAGACCCAGCAGCATCCGGACGGTCGTGGTCTTGCCGGAACCGTTGGCCCCGAGGAAACCGTAGATGTCGCCCTCGCGGACGTCGAGGTCCAACCCGTCGACCGCGAGGATCGGCCCGAACCGCTTCGTCAGCGCGCGGGTGGTGATCACGGGAGCGGCTCCGGAAGGCCGCGACTGCCGCTGGCGATCTCGTGGGCCGCCGTGATCAAGGTGGACTCGGTGACGGTGCCGACGAGAAGCCAGCCGCCGTCGAAGTTGCCGTGCTGGGTGAGGAGCACACTGAGCGGACCGACGGTGAAGATGTCACCTTCGTCGACCAGCCTTACGCCGGGCGTCTTCTCCAGCTGGGTGCGCAGCGGCTCGGAAGCCCGGTCCCACAACGGGATCGCGATCAGCTGGGTGACTCCGGCGCCGTACACGCCGACGGCTCTCAGGCGCGCATCGCCCGACTGCGAGAGCCCGGCAAGTGTGTGGGGCGGTGCGACCGGTGCGTAGTGGTTGGCGGCGTCGGCGATGTCGACGATGCCGTCGTAGGACTGACGGGCTCCGGTGGGAGCGGCGAACGCCGCGGTCGTCGCGCCGGGCGTGGCCGAGGAGAAGGACGTGAACTCGGACGTGAACGACGCGGACGTCGAGGCAACGGCGTAGACCTCGACCCGCAACGGGACGCCGGTGGACGGGTCAACCCAGATGTCGACGTGGTCGATGCTCGACTGTGGCGCTGCTGGCGACAGGCGTAGTCCGGGCGCGTCACGGCCGGCCACCCGGCGAGCCGGAATTCGGCTGAGCTCTGACGGGTCGGCGTCCTGGAGCAGGCGCCCGGTCAGCTGAGGAGGTAGCAGGTCCGCGGTGCGCGGCAGCCGGATCGCCGGATCTCGGCTGACTGTGACGGATGACTTCTCGTAGTCCCACTCTGTCGTCTTGGTCCCGTGCTGGACGAGGTCGCTCTCCCCCGTGGTCAGCACCTTGTTCACGCGCCAGTCGTGCGGGCTGCGCCACCACACCCGCATCCGCGTCCGCTCACCGAGCAGGCTGCCGATGTCGGTGAAGCGGTCAGCGACCGGAAGTTGCAGCGTGCCGAGTGTCTCGGCGTACCCCGAGTAGGGGTGGTCCTGAGAACTCCGGATGCGCTGGAACAGGGCCGTTGCGGTGATGGAACTGTCGGCGACAGGCATCGCTCGTACGCCGAGCGGCACCCCGATCAGCAGGGCGACGCCGATGGCGACGATGCACCATCGACGGGCTGGGGTCATACCTCAGCGTACGTCCGTGCGGGAAGGCACCCAACGTGTACGGATGGGCAGCGCGAGCTGGTCAGCGCCCGCAGGTCACTTCGAGGGCTGCGGGGTCTTGCACTCGATCTTGGGGTTGACGCCGACGTAGTTGAGGGGACCGGCGATGATCGTCAGCGCGGTGTCGCCGAAGGTCTTGCAGTTGACGTCCCGTTTGCTGCCGAAGTAACCCCGCTGGACGGCCGCGAGCAGACCGATCACCAGCCAGACAACCACGATCACACTGACCAAACCACTGGCTCTCGACCTCATGCTGCCTCCTGTCGCCTTCGGTGCAGGCTCCTTGGTGCGTCTTGCCGGACCGGCTTCGGCCGCGGCTGCGCCATACCCTACGACACCTGGCGGCACGCGCAACTCGAGCCGTATGCTCCGCCGATGGACCCCACGAAGCTGACACGGCTGCCCGAGTTGGGCTCTCGCGACCGGACCGTGCTGGATGCTTTGCTCGACGAAGCACTGGTCTGCCATGTCGGTCTCGTCGTCGAAGGTCACCCCGTCGTGATACCGACCGCAGTCGCCCGTGACGGGGATCGCATCCTCCTGCACGGATCGACGGGCTCGGGTTGGATGAGGACGGTGGCAGGTGGCGCTGCGGTCTCGGTCGCGGTTACGGAGGTCGATGGGCTCGTCGTGGCGCGTTCGGCCTTCGAGTCGTCCATGCTCTACCGCAGTGCTGTGATCTTCGGTGTCTGTTCTGTCCTGGACGGTGTTGAGAAGCGGCGCGCGGTGGATGTGCTCACGGAGGCACTGATTCCGGGGCGGGTCGCTGAGGTCCGCGCGCCGACGGCAAAAGAGCTGGCGGCGACCCTGGTGCTCGCGCTGCCTCTCGAGAGATGGTCGTTGAAGATCTCCGACGGCTGGCCGGAGGACCCGCCGGAAGATGTCGAGGGACCGGCCTGGGCAGGCGTGATCCCGCGCCAGAGCTTGTATGCCGAGCCCCGTCCCGCCCCCGACCTTCGCGCGGGCATCGAGACGCCTCCATCGGTTCACGGCTCAGTCAGGCCGCGACGGCGGTCCAGGATTGTGCGCGACTGACCAGCGCGCGGCGCCAAAGGCGCTGTTGTGCGGCGACCTGCGCCAGAATAGGGCCGATGGCAGTCGACGAGGTGACCGCGGAGCTCTACGGTCTGCCGCTCGATGCCTTCACCGCGACGCGTAACAGCAAGGCACGCGAGCTCAAGGCCGCAGGCGATGTGGAGGCGGCGCGTCGTGTTGCGGTTCTGAAGAAACCGACGATGGCGGCCTGGTTGGTCAACCAGCTGGTCCGTCGTGAACGTGAGCAGGTCGACCTGCTGCTCGACCTCGGTCGCGAGCTGCGGGCGGGAATGGCGGGGCTGTCGGCGGACGAGCTCAGGACGCTCACAAAACGTCGGTATCAGCTGGTGTCGTTGCTCGTGAACACCGCCCTGTCGTATGCCGGTCCGCGTAGGCCGGGTGCTGACGTGGCCAGCGATGTACAGACCACGCTCGAGGCGACCCTGGCCGACCCGGACAGCGCGGACGCGGTCGCCGCGGGAAGCCTGACCGAGCCACTCCACGTGTCCGGGTTCGGATTCGCCGGGCGCCCGGACGTCATCCCCGCGGACGACACCACCACCGGCCCGGACGCCGACGTGCTCGACATGGCCGCCCATCGCGAGCGGCGCGCGAAGCTCCTCGACGAGGCTCGGGAACGCGTGGTGCAGGCGCAGGCCGAGGCCGACGCGGCCGATGCCCGGCGCGAGGAGCTGGAGGCGGTGCTGGCTGCGGCGGAGGCGGAGGAGCGTGCCGCGGCGTCCGAGGTACGCCGGCTGGAGACAGCGCTGGAGCGGGCCTCGTCGGCGCTTGCGAAGCGGAGCGAAGCGGCGGCTTCAGCACGTGAGGATCTCGAGGATGCCGAGGAAGCTGCGGAGGAAGCCAGCGACGAGCTTGCTGAGGCGCAAGAAGCGGAGCACCGTCTGGACCGCTGACATCGTCAGTGGAGCCTGTTCGCGTGTCGCCTCGTATCTTGCCGGTGGCCACGGACTCCTCCTGGGTGATGAAGGAGGTCATCATGTTCCCTGCTCAGACCGGTGCTCTGCTCGTGAGAGCGGGTGAAGTAGTTCGGCGGCGCCGACCGCGGCGCGCAGCGAAACAGAAGCGAACCGATCAGACGTCGCGGCACACACAGCCGACAGCCCGCCAACCCGACTAGTCTCACTGCGCGTCTGCATGACGTGCTCGAGCCGGCAGAATCTCTCGGAATTCCCTTATGGAAAACGGGTTCTGAGGTCGCTGCTGGCCCGGAAAGTGTCGGTGCCGGGTTCTAGGTTGGGTTCATGAGTACGACGCAGGGACCGCCACCGGCCGTGGGCATCGACGATGCCTTCGAGCGTGGTTTCGCCGACATGCGGACCCGACTGGCGGACCTGGTCGATGTGGCGACGTGGTCGTTGGACGACACCCGGCTGGACCGGCGCATCGGTGACGTGCTGGCGTTGAGGGCACAAGTCGATGAGCTCGCCGCCCGGCTGGTCGCCGAAGCCGATGACCGCAACCTGCCAAACCGGCACGGGGCGTCCTCGACGCGGGCCTACCTGATGACTGCGCATCGGATGTCGGCCGCCGAAGCGTCCCGGACGGTCCGCACCGCCCGGGCCCTGCACGGCACCAGCGGTGTGACCGAACCGGTCCGCCGTGCCGTCGCCGCCGGGGACGTGTCAGCCGAGCAGGGGGTGGTGGTCGCGGCCGCGATCCACCGGCTGTCCACGCAAGTGGACCCGGTCCGGGTCGACGCCGCCCAGACCGACCTGCTGGGTCATGCGCAGACGCTGTCGTTCAACCAGCTGCAGGTGGTCGCGAACCATCTGGTCGAGGTCGTCGACCCCGACACCGCCGACGCGGTGTTGGAGAAGCAGCTGGCCGACCAGGAACGACGGGCATGGGCGTCGGCGTCG
>JANLYC010000477.1:0-1682 GCA_031365435.1 Nocardioidaceae bacterium | reverse complement strand
GCCACTCCGCGTCGGCGCCACCGCCGATGAGCAGCTGTCGAGCACCTGTTGCGGCGTTCTGCCTGATCGCCCTGATCGAGTCGGCGGCAGACGCGAACAGCGGCGTCATCCAGATCGCGTCGATCCGTCGTTCGGCCACGACCGGGCTGGCGAGGGTCCCGAGCGACTTGGCCATGACGAGCAGTCGCGTGGCATCGGACTCGGCGTCGAGCGCACTGCGCACCTGCTCACCGACCCAACGTGTCACGGCGTCCACATGGTGTTCGCCGGCTGGTTGGTCCCACCACAGTTGCTGGACGGTCCACCCGTGCTGCAGGAGGCTCTGCCTGCCGAACTCCAGCAGTGGATGGGCGGGAGAGTACCCCGATCCGGGGACGACCAGCGCGACCCGCGGCGACGGCCCGCTGTCGGGGTCCCACCGCGTGGGCATACCGCCGAAGGGTGCGCTCATGTCCGCCACTGTGCCAGACACGCTGCCGATCACGTCGATCTGGCGTCGTCGCGCCGGCCCACGTGTCCAGGATGCGAACGCCGTGCCGGGCCGCTGCGTCCCGCCGGCTCGCCGTCGCTAGGTTTGTGCTGACGTTGGTTGCACCATCACGAGGACGAGGAGTGCACACATGCGCGTCGGAGTACTGACCGGGGGCGGCGACTGCCCGGGCCTCAACGCGGTGATCAGAGCCGTCGTACGCAAGGGGGTCGGGGAGTTCGGTTTCGACTTCGTCGGGTTCCGCGACGGCTGGCGAGGTCCGCTGGAGAACGTCACCTGCGAGCTCGGCATCCCCCAGGTGCGGGGGATCCTGCCCCGCGGCGGGACGATTCTCGGCTCGTCACGCACGAACCCGTTCAAGGTCGAGAACGGCGTCGAGCGGATCAAGGACAACCTCGGGGCCCACGGTGTCGACGCTCTGGTCGCTATCGGCGGTGAGGACACGCTCGGCGTCGCGACGAAGCTGGCCGACCTCGGCGTCAACGTGGTCGGGGTCCCCAAGACGATCGACAACGACCTGTCGGGCACCGACTTCACGTTCGGCTTCGACACGGCGGTCAACATCGCGACCGAGGCGATCGACCGGCTGCACACCACGGCCGAGTCCCACCACCGTGTACTCGTGGTCGAGGTGATGGGTCGCCATGCCGGCTGGATCGCGCTGCACTCCGGCCTCGCCGGTGGCGCGAACATCATCCTCATCCCCGAGCGGCCATACGACATCGAGAACGTCTGCAAGCTCGTGGAGCAACGTTTCCGGCTGCAGTACTCGCCCATCATCGTGGTGGCTGAGGGGGCCGTCCCCGCGGAAGGCACGATGGAGACCGTCAGCGGTGAGCTGGACTCCTTCGGACACGTCCGCCTCGGCGGAGTCGGAGACCGGCTGGCGCACGAGATCGAGACGCGCACCGGTAAGGAGGCGCGGGCGGTCGTGCTCGGGCATGTTCAGCGAGGCGGCACCCCGACCGCCTTCGACCGTTGGCTTGCCACCCGGTTCGGTCTGCACGCCATCCAGGCGGTCCACGACGGTGCCTTCGGCACGATGGTGGCGTTGCGGGGCACCGACATCGTCCGGGTCGACCTGGCCGAGGGGACGAGCGTGCTCAAGACCGTGACACCCGAGCTGTACGCCGAGGCCGAGGTGCTCTTCGGCTGACTGCGGTGACGTCGCAACGCCAGGCCGGCGCCCGGC
>JANLYC010000470.1:0-5694 GCA_031365435.1 Nocardioidaceae bacterium | reverse complement strand
TCGGCGCGGTCCTGGTGAACATCAACCCGGCGTACCGCACGCACGAGCTGGCCTACGTGCTCAAGCAGTCCGGCGTACGCCTGCTCGTCAGCGCGCCCGAGTTCAAGACCAGCGACTACCGGGCGATGGTTGCCGAGGTGGCCGGGCCGGAGCTGCCCGCGCTGGAAGGCGTGATCTTCCTCGGCTCACCGGAGTGGGACGAGCTGGTCTCCCGCGGCGACTCGGTGCCGCTGCACCGGCTGCGCGACCGGATGGCGACGCTGTCCTTCGACGACCCGATCAACATCCAGTACACCAGCGGGACGACCGGCTTCCCCAAGGGCGCCACGCTGTCCCACCACAACATCCTCAACAACGGCTACTTCGTCGGCGAGCTCTGCGGCTACACCGAGGCCGACCGGGTCGCCATCCCGGTGCCCTTCTACCACTGCTTCGGGATGGTGATGGGCAACCTCGGCGCGACGACGCACGGGGCCTGCATGGTCATCCCGGCTGCTTCGTTCGAGCCGGCGGCGACGCTGGAGGCCGTCCAGGCCGAGCGGTGTACGTCGCTCTACGGCGTACCGACGATGTTCCTGGCCGAGCTGGCGCTGCCGGAGTTCGGCTCCTACGACCTGTCCTCGCTGCGGACCGGGATCATGGCCGGCTCGCCGTGCCCGGTCGAGGTCATGAAGCGGGTCGTGGCGGACATGAACATGGCCGAGGTGACGATCTGCTACGGGATGACCGAGACCTCGCCGGTGTCGACCCAGACCCGCGCCGACGACGACCTGGAGCGGCGGGTGGCGACCGTCGGGCGCCCCGGCCCGCACATCGAGGTGAAGGTCGTCGACCCGGCGAGCGGGCTGGTCGTCCCGCGCGGTACGCCGGGGGAGTTCTGCACCAGGGGCTACTCGGTGATGCTCGGCTACTGGGACGACCAGGAGAAGACCGACGAGGCGATCGACGCCGACGGCTGGATGCACACCGGCGACCTCGCCGAGATGCGCGAGGACGGCTACTGCAACATCGTCGGCCGGATCAAGGACATGGTGATCCGCGGCGGGGAGAACATCTACCCGCGCGAGATCGAGGAGTTCCTCTACACCCACCCCGACATCGCCGACGTCCAGGTCATCGGCGTACCGGACCAGCGGTACGGCGAAGAGGTCTGCGCGTGGATCCGGATGCGTGCGGACACGACACCACTCGACGTCGACGCCGTCCGGGAGTTCTGCACCGGCAAGCTCGCGCACTTCAAGATCCCGCGCTACGTGATGGTGGTCGACGACTTCCCGATGACAGTGACCGGCAAGGTCCGCAAGGTCGAGATGCGGGAGAAGTCGGTGGCCGAGCTCGGCCTCAGTTGACAGTGAGGAACGTCCGCCGGTCGGAGTCGTCGTAGCCGACCACCCCGAGCCAACGCCGCGCCCCGTCGAGTCGCTGCCAGCTGAGCGTGAGTCCGAACGGCCGCCCACCGGTGACCGTCACCGGCGACGGTGCCACCTGTAACGACTCGCTCACCTCGTCGCCGACTGCGTGGTTGTTCGCCCCACGCAGCAGCCATCCGGTCAACGAACCCAACGTCACCTCGCCGAGGGCCGAGGCAGCGTGGACGTAGACCTCGTAGTGGCCCGGCCGCGGGTCGTCCAAGGTGACGAGCTCGTCGCGCCCCGGAGTCTCGGCCGCGACGACGAGAGAACCGTGCCGATAGACGTAGAGGTCGAGGTCGTCGCCGGGGCTTGCCGTGCGGGCGTCGAAGCGGGCCGTCGTCGTGCCTACGGGCACCCGGTAGTCGAACCGGCTGGTGCTGGCGTCGGCACGCGGTGTCATCGGATCGAAGGCCCCGGTCTTGAGGACGAAGCCATGGGGTGCGGCGCCGACGACGCCGCTCGACGCGACATCGATGGTCCCGGTCACGCCTGCCTGGGCCGTCAGGCCGAGCGATCCGGTGAGGTCTGTCGCAGTCAGCTCGGCCGGCGCGTCGACGAGCTCCGGACGTACGACGACGGGGCTCGACACGACATGACCCGCCGATCCCTGCCAGGTCAGCTCGCCCTGCGCGAAGCGTCCGTACCGAGCGTTGCCGCGGGCGGTCAAGGTCACGTCGAAGGTGGCGGACCCTCCGGGCCTCAGCGTGATGGAAGGGGTGGAGACGGAGGCAGCGATGCCGCGCAGGCCCGTCACCCGGGCGGTGTAGCTCTCGGTCGAGCCGCCGACGTTGGTGACCGTGCGCGTGACGGACTCCTCGCCCACGAGCGACCCGACCGCGATCGATGCCATGTTCAGGTCCACCGGCCTGATGCCGGCCGTCGTCCCGTCGACGAACGGGGCAGCGGCCGAGTCGCCGCTGCCGCGCAGGTACGCGAGCCAGTCGTCATACCCGGCGCCGTAGACGAGCCCGGGGTCGAGCATCGCCCGCGGTCCGACCTCACCAGCCCCTTGCTGGAGCGGCAGGGCAATGTCGCCGACGGGACGTGCAGTCGTCATCAACGCCGACTTCGTCATGGCTGGCGTCCACTGCGGGTGTCTGCCGGAGATGATCGCAGCAAGTCCGGCCACCTGCGGCGCGGCCATCGAGGTCCCGGAGTACAGATCCCAGAGGTGACCGAAATTCGACGGGGGAGCGACGGCCGCCAGGACGCTCACTCCCGGCGCGGTGAGGTCCGGCTTGAGGACGTCGGCGCTCACGGGCGAGGGCCCGCGCGCCGAGAAGTCAGCCATCGCCGGTGGCAGCCGGCGCCCGCTCTCGGCGTCGAGGCTGGCGGTGGGGTGCTTGGCTGCTCCCAGGTAGGCCAGGATCTGCCTCCCCTCGGACTTCGTCACGTGCACCGTAGGGACGGCGTGCAGGTCGGCGTCCGTGCCGCCACGGGTGCGGTTGACGAGAACCATCGCGGCTCCGCCCGCCTGACCGACAGCACGGCTCTTGGTGACGCGTCCGTTCAGGCCACGTGCGCAGACCACGACGGCTCCCTCGACGCGTCGCGCCGCGAGCGATCCCGGGAAGCAGTGCTCGGCCCGCCAGGGGGCGACCCCGTGGGCGGGCACGTTCCTGGCCGCTACGAGTGGGCGCTCGCCGACCCCCTGGTTGGAGACCATCGCACCGGACAGCGTCTTGCCGTTCCCGAGCGTCACCGCGCCCTGGAAGCTGTCCGTCCGGCTCGCCGCCACCGTCGTCACCCAGGGGCCTGAGTGCGAGACCGTGCCCGAGCCGGGCCCGTCGTCGCCCGCGGCCGCTGAGACGAAGACTCCCGCCGCGGCCGCATTGAGGAACGCGAGCTCGATGACGTCGGTGAGCTGGGTGTCGTGACCGCTCACGGAGTAGTTCAGGACGTCGACGCCGTCGTGGACCGCCTGGTCGATCGCCTTGGCGGTGTCCGGGGTCGCGCAACCGTCGTTGCCCGGGTCGGGAGCGGCCCAGCAGGCCTTGTAGACCGCCAGGGCGGCGCCAGGCGCCACCCCGGACACGTGGCCGAAGTGTTGATGGTCCACGGACACGTCCACGCCGGCGTTGCCGGCGGCGATCGCGGCCGTGTGGGATCCATGGCCGCTGCCGTCGCGAGGCGACTCGAACTCCGCTGAGGAGAGGTTGTCGGCCCCGAACCCTCTGAGGAAGGAGCGGGCAGCGATCACCTTCGCGTTGCACAGCGATGGGCTCCACCGCTCGCCGGGCCCGCAGGTTCCGGTGAACCCCGGATAGGTGGCGCGGGTGGTCGCGGCGTCGAGAGGGACAGCGGCGAAGGACGGGTTCTCGGGCCAGATGCCGCTGTCGATGACCCCGATGACCGTTCCGCTCCCGGCATCGCCGGGACCTCCGACCGACTGCCAGACTCCGTCCGTGCCGGCGAGACCCAACCGGTCGCGCGATCGACTGCCCGCGACGTGCTCGACGCGGCTTCGCTCGACTGCAAGGACATCGGTGTGGTTGCTGAGTGCCGCCGCCTGATCGTCGGTCAGCTCGGCCGCGAAACCGTTGAGCGCCGTCGTGTAGTGGTAGAGCACCGGTGGCGAACCGAGGTCGCCGAGCACCTGTTCCTGCTCGCCGAGCAGGTAGGAGTGGTAGGACGCGACCGCTGGGCGATCCGCACGGAAACGGTGCCCTGGTCGGGGAGCCGTGCGCGCGAGGCCGGGGACGTCGCCGTCGTACGTCGCCAAGGGCGGTGAGGCGAGCAGGACGACATAGGTGTGCGTCGTGGTCTTCACCGTGCCCGTGCTGGCCGGTTGTGGGCCACGCGCGGTCGCCGCCGAGGGTAGGGCCAGCGCCGCGGTGGCCGCGAGGGCGACGACGAGTCGCAACGACCGGCGGCTACGGCGGCGGTGGGATGGTGCCGGCGCGGGCGTTCGGCGCAGAGATCGCACGGTCACCTCCCCTGGCAGCGTAGGTCGACGTGGACAGCAGACGTCCGCGGCGTCGGACATCCAAGCGTCCAGGCTGACGAGGGCGGGAAGCCGAGTCAACCCTGAGCGTTGTCGCCCATGGCGGCCTGCGTGCACCGGACCATGGGCTGACAACCCGTCGCTGCGCTGCCGTGGCTCGGCCGGAGGCGGGTCGGGCTCGTTTGCTCCATTAGAGTCTAGGTTGTGCCTGAACCCCTTGTCGTCGGTTTCGACCTGGACATGACCCTGATCGACAGCCGACCGGGGATCAAACGGGTCTGGGAAGAGCTGTCCGCATCGACCGGGGTGCATGTCGACAGCGATCTTGCTGTGTCGCGGCTCGGACCGCCGTTGGAGACCGAGCTCGCGCACTGGGTGCCCGCGGACCAGATCGACACCTTCGTCGGTCACTACCGCGCGCTGTACCCCGACCACGCGATCTCCGGCTCCAAGCCGTTGCCCGGGGTGAGCGAGGCCCTGGCCGCGGTGCGGGGCGCGCACGGACGCACCCTGGTGGTCAGTGCCAAGCACGAGCGCCATGTGCGGCAGCACGTCGACCATCTCGGTCTCGATGTGGATGAGGTCGTCGGCGGCCTCTGGGGGAGCGGCAAGGGGGTTGCCCTGCGCGAGCACGGTGCCACCATCTACGTCGGTGACCACGTCCACGACGTGGCGGGTGCGCGTGCGGCCGGGGCCGTTGCCGTCGCGGTTGCGACCGGGCCGTGTTCGGTCGACGAGCTCGTCGAGGCCGGCGCCGACGTCGTGCTGACCGACCTGCTGGAGTTTCCCGACTGGCTCGAGGAGCAGCTGCGACGCACCCGGCTGACTGCGCTCGAGCGAAGACTGTCGCAGCTCGGCAGTCTGGTGGTGGCCTTCAGCGCCGGCGCCGACTCTGCTTTCCTGCTGGCTGCGGCCGTTCGCGTGCTGGGGTCCGACAACGTGGTCGCAGCGACCGCGGTGTCCGACTCACTGCCCGCCGCCGAACGGGAAGCCGCGGCCGAGTTCGCCACTTCGCTCGGCGTACGACACCTGACGCCGTCGACACACGAGATGGACCGGGCGGGCTATCGGGCGAACGCCGGGGACCGGTGCTACTTCTGCAAGGCGGAGCTCATCGACGTGCTGCTCCTACTGGCCGACCAGCTCGGATTCGCAGCGGTGGCGACGGGAACGAACGCCGACGACGCGGCCGCCGGTTTTCGGCCCGGCATCCGGGCGGCATCCGAACGGGGCGCGCTGACCCCGCTGCTCGACGCGGGGCTGACGAAGCCACAGATCCGCGAGCTCTCGCGTCGCTGGGACCTGCCCACCTGGGACAAGCCTGCCGCCGCCTGCCTG
>JANLYC010000116.1:0-2468 GCA_031365435.1 Nocardioidaceae bacterium | reverse complement strand
GCGCCGGGGTTGAGCGTGGCAGCGTTCGGGACGCTCACGTAGCCGCTGTGACCGTCGAACGTGTAACCGGATCCGGTACGGGTGATACCGCCGTGGAGGGTTCCGTCGTTGTGGTTCCCGGAGGAGTCGAGGGCCTTGCCTGTGGTCTCGTTGAACTGCCAGCTCGCCCCGAAGGTGGCGACGGCAGCATCAGCATGGCCGACACCGACCAGCCCCGCCGTACACGCCATGGCGACGACGCCGATCAGGCGACTTGCGCGCACGCCTGGGTGCATGACCCCTCCGCCCCGTCCTGGCACAAGGTTGCCGATCACATTGCTCGGCTCTGCCATTGAACCACCGTCTCGTCACAGCGGCCAGCAAAGGACCGGAATCGACAAAAAGGCATCAATCGCGTATCAGTCCAGGAGGGAGTGCGTCGTCCTCAGGCCCGACGGGATGAGCCCTGACCACGGGATGGTGCTGCAAGGCGGTGATCACGGCCTCGGAACCTCCGATGTCGGTCCAGGTGTCGTCCCACAGGGCGGAGACCAGCCAGCTGTGATCGGCGGGGAAGAACAGATCAGGCAAAGGTCCGTCGCCACGCATGTGACCGGTGCGCCAAGTCAGGGCTTGTTCGGGTCCGGCCTCGACCAGCACGTAGGGCCAGGCCCAGTACAGGGACACCTTCGGCGCGAAGGGGAACACGATGTCGTGGGCGCCGGTGTCGAGATAGCCCAGCCACCAGGGCTGGTCGGTGGTGTTGTCGATGAGTACGTCGACGACGGCGCGTTCGTGCTCGAGGAAGCCGACGCCGTCGCGAGGGTAGAAGGTGGCGTAGGCGTCGAACACCTGCGGAATGGCTGTCGTGATGGTGAGGTCCTCCGTGGTGTGACCCACGATCCAGGCCACGTCGATGGCCGTGCCGATCCGCCAGCTGCGCCCGTCCTTGGTGACGTTCATGAAGCCATCAAAGCCGGTAACTGCGGCGAGTGGGGTGGGGTGGCCGTGGAGACGGCCTCGAAGCGGCGCAGTCGCAGACTGTTGGACACCACGAACACCGAGGAGAACGCCATGGCGGCGCCCGCGATGAGCGGGTTGAGCAAGCCGAGTGCGGCGAGCGGCAGCGCCGCGACGTTGTACGCGAACGCCCAGAACAGGTTGCCCTGGATGGTCCGTAGCGTTCGCCGTGACAGCCGGATGGCATCAACGGCGGCGCGCAGATCGCCGCGGACCAGCGTCAGGTCAGAGGCCTCGATGGCCACGTCGGTGCCGGTGCCCATGGCGATGCCGAGGTGGGAGGTGGCCAGCGCGGCGGCGTCGTTCACACCGTCGCCGACCATCGCCACGGTGCGGCCCTCCCGCTGCAGGCGCTCGACGACGGCGACCTTGTCCGCAGGCAGCACCTCGGCGATCACCTCCTCGATGCCGACCTCGTCGGCGACGGCGCGGGCAGCCCGCTCGTTGTCGCCGGTGAGTAGGACGGGTCGAAGGCCGAGCTCCTTCAGCTCGGCGACCGCCTGGGCGCTGGTGGGCTTGATGGTGTCGGAGACCACCGCGACGCCCCGGACCGCCCCGTCCCACCCGACTGCGATCACGGTGCGACCCTGCTGCTCGGCCGCCTGGACCGCCTGCGTGAGGTCCGCATCCAACGGCTGGCCCCACTCCTGCGCCAGCCAGCCCGGTCGGCCGGCCACGACCGCATGCCCCTCGACGACGCCGACGACCCCGAGGCCCTGGCTGGAGCTGAAACCCTCGACCTCCGGCAGCGGGCCACCCAGTCTTGCAGCGGCACCGTCGGCGATGGCCCGGGCGATGGGGTGTTCGGACGCGTGCTCGACGGCCCCGGCATACCGGAGCAGCTCATCGGTCTCGACTCCCGCAGCGAAGACGACGTCAACCAGCACCATCCGCCCCGTGGTCACGGTGCCGGTCTTGTCGAGCACGATCGTGTCGACCACGCGGGTCGACTCGAGGACCTCGGGACCTTTGATCAGGATGCCGAGCTGCGCTCCCCGGCCGGTGCCCACCAGCAGTGCCGTGGGCGTGGCCAGCCCGAGTGCGCACGGGCACGCGATGATCAGGACCGCCACCGCGGCGCTGAACCCTGCGGTCGCGCTGTGTCCGGTGAGCAGCCACCCGGTCAGCGTGGCCAAGGACAGCACGATCACGATCGGCACGAAGACGCCCGAGACCCGGTCCGCGAGCCGTTGCACGTCGGCCTTGCCGTTCTGCGCGTCCGCCACGAGCCTGGCCATCTGGGCCAGCTGCGTGTCGACGCCGACACGCGTCGCCCGGACGACCAGGCGTCCGCCCGCGTTGACCGTCGCACCGACGACGGCGTCCCCCGGTCCGACTTCCACAGGCACCGGTTCACCGGTCAGCATCGAGGCGTCGACCGCGGAAGTGCCCGACTCGACGAGGCCGTCGGTGGCGACCTTCTCTCCGGGCCGTACGACGAACAGGTCCCCGACGGCGAGCTGGTTCAC
>JANLYC010000450.1:0-5236 GCA_031365435.1 Nocardioidaceae bacterium | reverse complement strand
GGCTGGCTCTGTTCGGCCGTGCGCTGGCCTACCCACTTTTGCGGGAATACCGGCGCGGTGGCGGTCTCGGTGATCCGACCATCATCGTCGGCTGTGGTCAGGTGGGCAGCCAGCTCGCCGACACCTTGCTCGACCACCCCGAGTACGGCCTCTACCCCATCGGCTACGTCGACGACGACCCGTTGATCCACCCCAAAGACCGTCGGATCCCGGTGATCGGCGGCATCGACCAGCTGGCGAGCCTGCTGCGCCAGCACCGCATCCGCAACGTGATCGTGGCGTTCACGACGAGCCGTGAGTCGAGCATGGTCGAGGCGCTGCGCACCTGCGACCGGATGTCCTGCGAGATCTTCTTCGTGCCACGGCTGTACGAGCTCCACGGTGCCGGTCCCGCGACCGAAGCGGTGTGGGGGCTACCGCTGACCCGGCTGAGCCGGGCGTCGTACCGGACCTGGACGTGGCGCTGCAAGCGCGTCTTCGACTTCGTGCTCGCCAGCCTGGCCCTGGTGCTGCTCAGCCCGGTCATGCTCGCCTGCGCGATCGCGGTACGGATCGAGGGCGGCCCCGGTGTCATCTTCCGACAGGAGCGCGTGGGTCTCGACGGACGCCACTTCGAGATCCTGAAGTTCCGGTCGCTCAAGCCGGTCGATGACGAAGAGTCGGCCAACTGCTGGAACATCGGGAACGACCCTCGACTGGGTCCTGTCGGCCGGATTCTGCGCAAGCTGTCGCTGGATGAGCTCCCTCAGCTCTGGAACATCGTGCGCGGTGACATGAGCCTGGTCGGCCCGCGGCCCGAGCGACCCTCGTTCGTCGAGGAGTTCTCCCTCCAGTTCCCGCGCTACGTGGCTCGCCATCGTGTCCCGGCCGGCCTGACCGGGTGGGCGCAGGTCCACGGCCTGCGCGGCGACACTGACATCGCGGACCGGGCAGCCTTCGACAACTACTACATCGAGAACTGGTCCATGTGGTCTGATATCAAGATCATGTTGCGAACTGTGAGCCAGGTCTTCGGCGGCCGCGGGCGATGATTCCGGCGCCGTCATCTCGGTCGGCGCTCACTTCTCCACTAGTGCAAGACTTCGATCTGCACGGCGTGGTCGGGGTGCGCGTCGTAGACGGGACACCACAGGACATCGCTACCGTGCGTCGGCAGCTGGGGCCGATCGACGCCACGCTCGAGCGTGACCCGGACATCACCATCCGGTTCGTCGACTCCGCCACGTCACGTCCGATGACGTTGGTCGGCGTCGGCGAGAGCGGCTTCAACGACGATGGCTTCTTCCTGCTTCAGGGCAGAGGTGGAGTCCGCGCCCGGGTCTCGCTGCCGTTCGACCAGTTCGGAAGCTCGGTCGAGATCGTCTGCGAGCGACGTATGCCGGCGGTGCCTCACCTCCTGGCGATCATCAACCTGACGGCGCTGACCAAGGGTGTTCTTCCGTTGCACGCGACCGCGTTCACCACCGCCTCGGCAGCCGGGTCGATCGGCGTGCTGGTCGCGGGATGGTCCAAGGGCGGCAAGACCGAGACGCTGCTGGCCTGCATGAGCGAGGGTGCTCGGTACGTCGGTGACGAGTGGGTCTTCCTGACGCCCGACGGGCGCATGCACGGACTGCCCGAACCGATCCGGCTCTGGTCCTGGCAGCTCGAGCAGATGCCGGCTCTGCTCGGGGCTCGTCCCGCTCGCGACCGACGCCGACTCGCCGCTTGGAAGAACATCGGGCGGGTTGCCGAACGCACAGCCCGGTCCGGGCTGCCTGGCGCCGGGATCGTCCGGCGGGCCGCCCCGATGCTTGGCCGGCAGGCCTATCTGCAGGTGCCGCCTGCGGACCTCTTCGGGCCGGACTCGATGGCTCTGCACGGCGACCTCGACGCGGTTGTCCTCGTGGTGAGCCACGATGCTCCCGAGACGGTCGCCCAGCCCGTCGAGCCCGGTGAGATCGCTCGGCGCATGAGCGCGTCCCTCGAGGAAGAACGGGCTCCCTTCATGACGCACTACCGCCATTTCCTGTATGCCTTCCCCGACCGGGTCAACCCGATCATCGAGAGCGCCGGCGAGCTCGAGGGAAAGCTGCTCGCGTCCCTGCTTGATGACCGCCCGGCCGCCAAGGTGGCACACCCCCATCCGTGCGACATCGGTCTGCTCGGGCGCACGGTGCTGACGGCGGCGCGCGACGCCATCGTCGGAGCGAGCGCCGCCGGCGATGAGACGAAGCCCTCGGGAGACCTGTCATGAACCTGACCAAAACAGTCGATTGGCCAGTCCGGTCACACGGGGGCGGGTTATGGTAACCGCTCCGAACAGACAGGCCGATGACGTGTTTTCTCTCGCCGCACCGACGCCACGGACCTCGTGGTGGCGCCGTCCTCGACTGACCGTGGCCCTGGTCGGGGCGGACGGGGCGGGCAAGAGCACGATCAGCGCCCGCCTCACCGAGGCTGACCTGCCGAGACCGGTCAAGACGATCTACATGGGTGTCAACCTCGAGGCCAGTTCCCTGATGCTGCCCACCACCCGCCTGCTGCTCGCCGCCAAGAAGGCCCGCGGCAGCCGTCCGGACCTCGTGGCCAGCAGTCTGCGTGACAGCGCGAGCGACTCCCCTCCCGAACCCACGTCCCTGAAGGGTTCGCTCAAGGAGGGAGCCCGGCTGAGCGTGTGGATGCTCGAGGAGTGGTTCCGGCAGCTCGTCGCGACGTCATACGGCCTGCGGGGCAACATCGTCGTGTTCGACCGGCACTTCTTCGTCGACTACTACCACGCCGACGTAGAGGACCGACCCGTGAGACGTGGTGCCTTCCGTCGCCTGCACGGCTGGATGCTTGAGCACGCGTACCCCAAGCCCGATCTGGTCATCATGCTCGACGCCCCGGCCGAGGTGCTTTTCGCACGCAAGCCCGAGGCGACGGTGGAGTGGCTCCAGCAGCGACGACTGCAGTATCTGGAGCTGGCCAAGGTCGTTCCTGAGTTCGTGGTCGTCGATGTGGACCGACCGATCGAGGCTGCCGTGGCCGACACCGTCGAGGCCATTCGCACATCCTGGAAGGCAAGAACCGCGTGAAGATTCTGTTGGCGAGCCCGATCGACCCGGGCACCGTCGCCGCACTCGAGCAGCAGTACGACGTCAAGCAGGCGCTCAAGGTCGACCCGGACGGCCTGAAGGATGCGATCGCGGACCGTGAGACCGTGGTCCTGCGCAGCGGCGTCCAGCTCACGGCTGACGCGATGGCCGCAGCTCCCGGCCTGCGCCTGCTGGTCCGCGCCGGCGCCGGCCTGGACAACATCGACCTCGACTACGCCGCCTCGAACGGCGTCCGCGTCGTGCGCATCCCCGGCATGTCCGCTCCCCCGGTGGCCGAGTTCACCTTTGCCCTGCTGCTGTCGCTGGCACGCAAGGTGACCGTGGCCGACCGGTTGCTGCGCGAGGGGCATTGGCCCAAACCGCAGCTGGGGGGGCACCTTCTGCACGGCAAGACACTCGGCATCATGGGCGCCGGTAACATCGGCGGTCTGGTCGGCCAGATGGGTGCGGCCTGGGGCATGCGCGTCATCGGCTGCGTCGGCAGCCCTAACGACAGCGTGGCGCAGAACCTGCTGGGGCGTGGCATCACGATGGTCGGGCATGAGCAGGTGCTGACCGAGTCCGACTTCCTGTGCCTGCACGTGCCGCTCGACGATTCGACGCGACACATGATCGGTGCAGCCGAGCTGGCCCGGATGAAGCCTGGGTCGATGCTCATCAACGTGGCGCGGGGTGGTGTCGTCGACGAGGCGGCTCTGTACGACGCGCTTGCGGACGGAACAACGGTGGTGGGGGCCGCCATGGACGTGCACGAGACCGAGGGTGAGGGGACGATCTCCCGGTTTGCCGATCTTGACAACGTGGTGCTCACGCCCCACATCGGCGCGATGGCCTTGGACTCCCAGCGGCTGATCGGGGATCGCGTGGTGGAACTGCTCCACGCGTACCAACAAGGACAACTAGACCAGGAGATACGCGATGGAGAACACGTCATCTGAAAGCCGCCCGGCGCTGAGTCGGGCGGACGCGAAACGGGCCCGCCTTCGAGCGGGGCTGGCCGGCTCGTCGCCGGTCGTGGCTGTTGGCGCGCACGACGCGATGAGCGCACGGCTGATCGAGAACTACGGCTTCGACGCCGTTTGGGTCAGTGGCTTCGGGGTGTCGGCCATGGCCTATGGTCTGCCCGACCTCAACCTCGTCACCATGAGCGAGACGTTGGCCGTCACGCGCAACATCGAGGGGATCGTGGAGCTCCCGGTCGTCGTCGACTGCGACAACGGCTTCGGCGGGTTCAGCAACGTCGTCCGCACGGCCGTCGACTTCGACCGCGCCGGCGTGGCCGCGATCTGCATTGAGGACAACCTGTTCCCGAAGCGCAACAGCCTCTACCAGGGTGACTCGCGCCGCGAGCTGATCGACATGACCGAACAGGCTCGTCGTCTCAAGGCCGCCAAGGCAGCCCAGGAGTCGCCGCTGTTCGTGATCATCGCCCGTGTCGAGGCGCTGATCGCGGGACACGGTGTCGATGCTGCGATCAAACCTGCAGCACCTCGACCAGGTCGCCCTTGTACTGCGTGTTGAAAGTCTCCAGAAAGGCCCGGTTCTGGAACACGTTGGCATCCAGGTTGCCGTCCATCAGCGCCGAGTTGAGCTGGATGATGTTGGAGAACTCGGTCGCCTGTACCTTGACGCCGGCACGCTCCAGCGCCGGCATGACACCACGCTTGAACTGGTCGGCGTAGGGGCCGGGGAAGAAGCCGATGCGCAGCACGCTTTGCGCCTGCGCGACGCCGGCCAGCGCCAGCGCGGAAAAAACAAGGGCTTTGAGAAGGGCACGCTTTTTCATTTCGATCTCCATAAAAGTTGAGAAACCAACACCGCAAAAACCAAGAACCTATCTATCGCTTGTCCATGCGCCGCGCCACCCAGGCACCGGCGATCTGGGTAGCTTGCACCAGCACGAACATGATCACCACGCACCACACCATCACGCCGGTCTCGAATCGGTAGTAGCCGTAGCGGATGGCCAGGTCGCCGAGCCCGCCCGCGCCGACCGCACCGGCCACAGCAGAGTAGGCGATGAAGCCGGTGGCCGTGACGGTGAAGCTCCCGACGATCGCCGGCATGGCTTCGGCGATCAGCACCTTGAAGATGGTGGTCGCGGTCGAGGCGCCGCAGGCCTGCCCCATGTCGATCACGCCGCGCGGCACGTCGCG
>JANLYC010000108.1:0-6068 GCA_031365435.1 Nocardioidaceae bacterium | reverse complement strand
TCAGCGCCCCCGCCAGTTCCGCCCCAGCCGTGTCTGCCCAAGCCGGGGAAGCCCCCGCCAGTTCCGCCCCAGCCGTGGACGCCCAGTTCCACGTCTCCCTCGCAGACCTCCGCACCACCTGGTCTGCGACCCTCCCCGCCTCTTTCACCTGACCCTCCGCGTTTGCCTAGTTCACAAGCCAGGTGGCTTGTTCACAAGGCAAACGTGCCGCTGCGACATGGCAGTTGCCTCGGCCACCTCGGTCGTATGGCGACCAGCCCGGCCTACCGTTGCGCGCCTCGTTGTCAGCCGACCCGGCGAGGCCGCCACCGCCGCTCCTGGGTTCAGTGCCGGCCGCGCTGCAAGGCCTTCCAGGTGCCCTTTGAGACCACGCCGTTCTTCGTCTGGCCGACCGCCTTCTGGTAGCGCTTCACCGCGGTCGTCGTGGCTGCGTCGAAGTACCCGGTGATCGTGACCGCTCTGCCGAGCGCCGCCGTCAGTGCCCGTTGGAGGAACCGCACCCGGTCGCCTGCCGACCCGCGCTTCACCAGTGGAGTCGAGCCCGCGGAGAGCAACGAGGTCCACGTCCCACGGTCGAGCTTGTGCGTCACCCGGAGGCCCTGTCGCTGCTGGTAGCTGCCTATACCGCGGGCCGTCGTCACGTCGAAGTGACCGGAAAGACGGGGCCGGAAGAGACCCCGCTGCTTCAGCAGGCACTGGGCTGCCTCGATCTGCGTCGAACGGTCACCGCGCGAGTAGCTGCGATACTTCGCGAAGTCCAGGTCCACGCCACATGTGTGCATCGCGGCGCCCGGCCGCGATCCCGTCCCGATCACGATGGCGTTCTCGTCGAGCGCCTGTGTCACGGTTCCGTACGTCCTCGTCACGTCGAGGTTGTACTGGTGCACCCGCTGGTGGCGCCAGAACTCGTCGCGGACGTACGGCTTGCCGTTGGTGGTGGCTTTCCCGTCGTTACGGGCGAACCAGATCGCGTCGGGCATCGTGTAGGCGTCTGGATAGGTGGCACGCACGTAGTCCAGCGCCGCAATACCCGTCCCCGCCGACGAGTAGTAGCCAGACTTCCAACCCAGTCGGTGCAGCCGAGAACTCCACCCCGACTGGAAGTTCTGCACGGGTTGGTTGCAGGCGCTGATCGAGTTGTCGTACGACTCCATGTCGAGAAAGAGCGTGCTGCCCTTCGCCAGTCCGAGAGCCTGCGCGGCTTTGACGGCACGGTTGGCGGCGGAGACGCCCTGCGCGCGCGCTTTGCTGTTGCTCGGCTTCATGGTCACGGCAAGGGCGCGGTCGGAGCACTGCTTCTCATCGGGCCTCCCGGGATTGAGCACGGGCGCCTGCAACCCGATCCACACCGGGAAGATGTGCCAGCCGCGATGGTGCTGCTTGGCCAACCAGTCACGCGTGAGGTTGGGCTGGTCGCACGTGCGGTTCTCGCCCCCGAGGTAGACCCCGACACCCCAGTACGGCGACTGAGCGCGCAGCTCGTCCATCGTCGACTGGTCGGGCGCCGCGCAGGCGTCGAAACCCAGGCCAGTGAGGTTGCCTGGGACCTTGACCGGTGCGGGAGCCGCCACGGCCGCACGCGCAGGAGCCGCCGAGGAGCCCGTTCGCGACCGCCCGGTGGCGTGTGCGACCGGAGCCACCGAGAGGGCGACGAGCCCCAGCACCGAAGCGGTCGTGATCAGGTGTGTGTGCGTACGCCGCAAGAGCTCCCCCGGAACTGGTCTCGACACCGGACTGGTCAGCCGGTCGAAGCGGTCAGGCTAACACCCACGTCGAAGGCGGCGGCTCCCCCAGGGAACCGCCGCCGATGACGTGCTGCTGGATGCGAAGGACTCAGAACCCGGTCACGTCGAGCAGCTTCTCTTTCGTGCCGTCGTGGTCGTCGACGTTGTTCCAGTTGGTCGACCCGGCGGCCTGCAGAGCTGACTTGACCTGGGCCGGCGTCGCAGTCGGGTGCGTCGCTTTGTAGAGGGCAGCGGCACCCGTCACGTGCGGTGTCGCCATCGACGTACCGGAGATCGTGTTGTAGCCACCGTTCATCCACGTGGAGTAGATGCAGGTTCCCGGCGCGATGAGGTCGACGTCCGCGCCGTAGTTCGAGTAGTCGGCGAAGGTGTCGTCCACATCGGCCCGGCACGTCGATGGAGCACCGCCACCGGGCTGGCCGTTGAAGTCCGACAGCGCGCTCACCGTGATGACCTCGTCGTATGCCGCCGGCGTGCTCGTGGAGGCGTCGGCGGAGTCGTTCCCGGCAGCCACGGCGTACGTGATGCCCGCTGACACGGACCGGCAGATGGCCTTGTGCTCGGCGTCGCCGTTGGTGTTGCCGCAGTTGCCGTCATCGGAGCCGCTGCCACCGAGGCTCATGTTCGCCACCTCGATCTGGCTGGCTTTGGAGGTGACGTAGTCGATGCCGCAGATGACGTCGGAGCTGCTTCCCATCCCGGCCGCATTGAGCACGCGAACGGGCCAGATGCGGGCGCCAGGTGCCATCCCCACCACACCGGTCGCGTTGTCGAGCGCCCCGATCGTGCCGGAGACGTGGGTGCCGTGACCGTTCTGGTCCTGGGCGTTCAGCGCGAGCAGCGAGCAGTTCTTGGCACCCGCCGTGTAGACATTGAGGTCCGGGTGGGTGAAGTCGACGCCGGTGTCGATGACCGCGACGTCCACGTTCACCCGCTGGTCGGTGCCGTCGATCGCGGCCGTCGGGCTGGCGTCGGCGTTGGCGCGGTTGATCCCCGTCGGTGTGGTCTGGGCGTCGGCGTGCACGGTCGAGTCGGCTTCGACGAAGTCGACACCGGGCAACGCCGCGATGGTCGTCGCCGTTGCCTGGGTCATGTGCGCGGAGTAGCCGTCGAGCGCGGAGTGGTAGACGTGGCCGACGTCGATGCCGTAGGTGCTGGCATGCAGGGCGGCGACGCGGCTCGGCACCGAGCCGGGTTTCAGCACAACGATGTAGGAGCCGGCGATCCGGTCGGGGTTGGTGAGCCCGCTGATGGCCGGTGTGGTCCTGTCGGGCGTCGGGAGAGGGGTCCTGGCCTGTGCGGCATGGCTGCCGAGCGCCACGAACGTGGCCGTCGCGACGACGGCTGCACTGAGTTTGCGCATCTGCTCACTTCCTGTCGAACCGTGCGAGGCACGGGGTGCGGTTTCAGACAGGGTTCCAACGAGGCGGTGTGACCCGGGTTACGTTTCGGGTCTCAACCAGACCAAACCGGCTCGGAGCAACGAGGCGGTGTCTCCGTCGTGGGTCAGGTCCGGCCGCGGTCGAGCGCGTGCCACGTCTGTGCCGTCACGACTCCCGTGGCTCGCTGGCCGACGGCTCGTTGATAGCGCCTGATCGCCTGGGTCGTCGTGGGGCCGGCATACCCGTCGACGACGAGCTCCTGGTCGAGTGCGGCGATGAGGGCACGCTGCAGGAACCGCACCCTGTCGCCGGCCGAGCCTTGCTTGACCAGCGGGCTGGTCCCTCCCGAGAGCAGCGACGTCCAGGTCCGCGCAGTGAGCCGACGGGTGACGCGCATGCCACGACGGTTCTGGTAGGTACCGACCGCACGGGCGGTGGCGCTGTCGAACCGCTCCGACAGTGCGCCGCTCAACAGCCCGTGCCGGCGGAGCAGACACTGAGCAGCAGCCACCTGCGGAGACCGCGCACCACGCCCCCACGCCCGGTAGCGTCCGAAGTCGAGGTCGACACCACAGGTATGCAGCCGCCTGCCCGGTGGCGAGCCCTTCCCGACGAGGATGGCGTTCTGGTCGATGTGCACGGTCACTCGGCCGAACCGCTTGGTGCGGTCCAGGTCGTACTGGTGCATCCGCTGCCTTGCCCAGAAGTTGTCCCGGACGTAGGGCACACCCTCCAGGTCCGGCTTGCCGTTTCCCCAGCCGAGCCAGAGAACGTCGGGCATCGTGAAGCGTCCGGGGTCGTTCGCCCGGCTCGTGTCCAAGGTGGCGATCCCGCTCGCGCCTGACGAGTAGAAGCCGGCCTTCCAAGCGCGGGCGTGCAGCCGGTGGTTCCAGCCGGACTGGAAGTTGAGCACCGCGCGGTTACAGCGTCCGACGGTGTAGTTGTAGGCCTCCATGTCCAGGAACAGCGTGCTCCCGCGCTTGAGGCCCAACCCTCGCGCCCTGTCGATCGCCCGGTTGGCCGCTGCCACCCCCTGACGTCGCGCACTGGCGGGACGGCCGCTCATCGCATGGTCGGGTCGGCTCGAACAGGTCACCTGGTGGCCCGTGCCGCGATCGAGGGTCGGCGCCTGCAGACCGACCCAGATCGGGAAGATACGCCACCCCCTGCGGTGCTGGGTGTAGACCCACTCACGCGTGAGCTCGGGCTGCGAGCACCCCCGCGACTCACCTCCGATGTACACACCGACCCCCCAGTACGGCGATGCGATGTGCAGCTCGTCCATCGTGGCCTGCGTCGGCGCCGTACAGGTGTCGAAGCCGAGCCCGAACAGGCTGCCGGGCACCTTGACGGGCGATGTGGGGCGTCGGGTCCGGGCGGGGGCTGCGGCCGACGAGGGCTGAACCGCCGCGAGCGGCCGCGTCGAGACCGCCGCTGCGCCTTCGGAGGTGTTCGTGGACGCATCGGTTTCGACGGAGCCGAGCAGGCAGAGCGTGGCCGCGACTGTGGCGATGCGCAAACGTGGCACGAAGGTCCTCAGGTCGGAAGCGTTGTCGAACGGTTCGCCGGAGCGATCCACCACGCTAACAACGGGTCGCGGCTCCTGGCGGCGAAACGCCCAACCGCAGGCCTGGCCTAGGCTTCAGCGCGTGCCCGCCCGCCTACGACCGTTGCCGGAAGACGAGCTCACGGCTGTCCTGGACCGGCTCGACGCAGCCGCGACTGGGGCTGCGTCGGCCGCCCCTGAGGACTTCCGCGCCGCGGTCAAGCACTTCCTCGCCGTGCTGACCACGCGCGCTCCGGGCAAGAGCGTCGAGGTCCGTGTTCCGCCGTACGCCGCGGTGCAGTGCGTCGAAGGTGCTCGCCATACCCGTGGGACCCCACCGGCCGTGGTCGAGACCGACGCCGCAACGTGGCTCGCCCTGGCCCGCGGCCACGAGACGTTCGCACAGGCGCAGTACGCCGGCCGCGTGCGAGCCTCGGGTGAACGGTCCGACCTCACCCCGCTGCTGCCACTGACCTGATCGGTCGGGGCTAGCATCGCCGCCATGACCGAAGACGCTGATGACCTGCGCGCCGCTGTCCGCCGCGTCCTCCCCGGTGTTCGCGTCGATCTCGAACGGTTGGTCCGGATCCCCTCCGTGGGTGCCGACCCCGCCCGGCACGACGACGTACGCCGGTCGGCGCGAGAGACGGCGGCTCTCTTCGAGGCCGAAGGCTTCGACACCGAGATCGTCGAGGTCGAGGGAGGCCTGCCGGCCGTGATCGCCCGCAAGGCGGCGCCGGCCGGGCAGCCCACCGTGCTCCTCTACGCCCACCACGACGTCCAGCCACCGGGTGACCGTGCACACTGGGACACCGAACCCTTCGAGCCGACCGAGCGCGACGGACGCCTGTTCGGGCGTGGGGCCGCCGATGACAAGGCCGGGATCGCCGCTCACCTGGCCGCCGTCCGCGCTCACGGCGATGACCTGCCGGTGGGGGTGACCGTCTTCGTCGAAGGCGAGGAGGAGTCCGGCTCGCCGAGCCTGTCCGCGCTGCTCGCGAAGTACCGCGACATCCTCGCCAGCGACGTCATGGTGATCGCCGACTCCGGCAACTGGGACATCGGTGTCCCCGCCCTCACCACGTCGTTGCGCGGTCTCGCCGGCTGCGTCGTGGAGGTGCGCACTCTGCACCATGCTGTCCACTCCGGCATGTGGGGCGGCGTTGCCCCCGATGCCCTGACCACCCTCATTCAGCTGTTGTCGACCCTGCACGACGGCGCCGGCAACGTCGCGGTCGAAGGACTGGTCTCGGGCCCCGCCGCAGACCTCGACTATCCCGAGGAGCGGTTGAGGGCCGAGGCGGGACTTCTCGACGGGGTCGACCAGCTGGGGACGGGCACCGTCGTCGAACGGCTCTGGACCAAGCCGGCCATCTCGATCATCGCGCTCGATGC
>JANLYC010000383.1:0-18769 GCA_031365435.1 Nocardioidaceae bacterium | reverse complement strand
TACTGGGACTCCTACTGCGTCACCAAGGGCGTCGACCAGATCATCCCCGTCGATGTGTACGTCCCCGGATGTCCACCGCGGCCGGAGTCGTTGCTGCAGGGCATCGTCAAGCTGCAGGAGAAGATCGCCGCCGAGTCCCTGCCGGAGCGGTATGCCGCTGCTGTGGAGGACAAGCGATCGCTGGTCTCCCGACTGACCCGCCCCATGCTCCGGCCGCCCAGCGCGTCCGCCGGTGAAGAGCCGTCGGCATGAGCTGGCTCGAGACACTGTCGTCGGCGTACGACGCCGAGGTGGATGCTGGGTTCGGCCCGCCCACGGTTGACGTGCCTGTCGCCGATTGGGTCGAGTCAGCCACCGTCGCGCGTGACACCCTCGGCTGCGACTTCTTCGACTTCCTGACCGGGGTCGACGAGCTCGATGACGGCTTCGCGGTGGTCCTCCATGTGGCGGCTCGGCAGCCTGGTCGGGTCGAGTCGGTGCTGCTGCGTACGCGGGTGCCCAAGGAGACGCCAGCCGTCCCGTGCCTGTGCGCGGTGTACGCCGGGGCCGGCTGGCACGAACGCGAGACGCACGAGATGTTCGGGATCGACTTCACCGGTCACGAAGGTCTCGACCCGCTGCTGCTGCCCGACGGCTTCGACGGACACCCGCTGCGCAAGGACTTCGTCCTCGCATCCCGCGCGGCCAAGCCGTGGCCGGGAGCCAAGGAGCCGGGGGAGTCGAGCCACGACGCGTCCCCGAGCCGTCGGCGGATGCGTCCGCCCGGGGTCCCCGACCCCGAGGTATGGGGACCAGCCGCTGTCACGAGCGCCGACGCCGACTGACGGCGTCCGCATCGCGGCGGACGTGGTCACGGGGTCCCGGCCGGCGCCGGGTATGCCAGGATCAGACGCGTGATCGACTGGTGGGAGCTCACGCTGCGACTGGTGGTGGTGCTCGTCGCCTTCCTGGTCCTGCCGCTGCTGGTCGGCCAGACCGAGCACAAGGCGATGGCGCACATGCAGTCCCGCGTGGGACCGATGTATGCCGGCGGTTTCCACGGGTGGGCACAGCTGGTCGCGGACGGGGTCAAGTTCGTGCAGAAGGAGGACGTGGTGCCGGCCGCGGCCGACCCGGTGGTCTTCCGGTTGGCGCCCGCGGTGGCGCTCATCCCGTACCTGGTCGTGATGGTGGCCATCCCGGTCGCCCCGGACGGTGCCGGTTCGGTGCTCGACCCCAGCCTCTTCTTCGTCCTTGCGGTCATGAGCATCGGCGTCCTCGGGTCGCTGATGGCCGGCTGGTCGAGTGCCAACAAGTTCTCGCTGCTGGGCGGGCTGCGGGTCGCGGCCCAGCTGATGTCGTACGAGCTGCCGTTCGTGCTCGCCGCAGCCTCGGCGGCCATGGCGGCGGGGTCCGTCTCGCTGGCCGTCATCGCCGACGCGTGGAACCCGTGGTGGCTGCTCTGGCAGCTGCCCGGGCTGGTCGTGTTCTTCGTCGCCGGTCTGGCTGAACTCGCACGCCCCCCGTTCGACATGCCCGTCGCCGACGCGGAGATCATCTTCGGCCCCTACACGGAGTACACCGGCATCCGGTTCGCCGTGTTCCTCCTCGCGGAGTATGCCGGCATCGTCGTGCTCGCCGCGCTGACCTCAGTGCTGTTCCTCGGGGGCTGGCACGGGCCCTGGTCCGACACCCTGGGTTGGGTCTGGACGCTGCTCAAGATCGGAGCGGTGTCCTTCGTCGTCATCTGGCTGCGGGTGGCCTACCCCCGGCTGCGCGCCGACCAGCTGCAGCGGCTGGCCTGGACCGGCCTCGTCCCGCTCGCTCTCCTTCAGCTCGTCATCACCACGGTGGGAGTCGTGGCCACGTGAGCATCTTCGGCAAGGGGCTGGCGACCGGGCTCCGGGTGACCTTGCGCAACCTCACGCGCCGATCCGTCACGGCGCACTACCCGGATGAGCTGCCCTCCCTGCCGCCACGGTCCCGCGGCGTGATCGCCCTGATCGAGGAGAACTGCACCAGCTGCATGCTCTGCGCGCGGGAGTGTCCGTCCTGGTGCATCTACATCGACTCGCACAAGGAGACGGTGCCGCCTGCGACCGAAGGTGGGCGCGAGCGCAGCCGCAACGTGCTCGACCGCTTTGCCATCGACTTCTCGCTGTGCATGTACTGCAGCATCTGTATCGAGGTCTGTCCCTTCGATGCGCTGCACTGGTCACCGGAGTTCGAGTACAGCGAGTTCGACATCCGCGACCTGACTCACGAGAAGTCGCGGCTGGAGGAGTGGATGTGGACGGTGCCGCCGCCGGCCGCCTTCGACCACGGTGGGCCAGATCCCAAGGAGATCGCGACCGCCGAGAAGGCGGCGGCCCGGTTGGCGACGGCCGATGGTCGAGCGGAGACCGCCGACAAGGACCCGTCATGACGACGGTCGAGGTGCTGTTCGTCCTCATGGGTGTGCTCGCCGTCGGCTCCGCCCTGCTCGTGGCGCTCAGCACCAACCTGGTGCACTGCGCGCTGTGGCTGGTGGTGACGCTGGGTGCCCTCGCCGGCTGTTATCTCCTGCTGGCGGCAGAGTTCGTCGCCTGGGTCCAGGTGCTGATCTACATGGGAGCGGTGGTCGTCCTGCTGCTGTTCGCCTTGATGCTGACCCGCGCTCCCATCGGGAGGGTGCCAGACCTCGACGGGCCGAACCGAGTCGTCGCCGCCATCGCCGGCCTGGCGACGACCGCGATGTTGGTCGTGTCGTTCGTGGCCGGCTTCCGTGGCACCAGGATCACGGTCGGCGCCGACGACATCGGCAGCACCCACGCAGTCGGAGCCACGATCTTCGGCTCCTGGGTGCTGCCGTTCGAGCTCGTTTCCGTGGTCCTGCTGGCTGCTCTTGTCGGCGCGATCGTGCTGTCGCGACGCCGTGCGGCGGAGGTGGCCGACTAGTGCCTCTCCTGTTCCCGCTCGTGGTGTCGTCTGCGCTGTTCGGCATCGGTGTGTACGTCGTGCTGGCACGTCGGCATGCGGTGCTGGTGTTGATGGGGGTCGAGCTGATGCTCAACGCCGTCAACCTCAACCTGGTCGCGTTCGATGCCTGGTGGCACGACACGTTCGACTCCGGTCAGGTGCTCGCGCTGTTCGTCATCGCGATCGCTGCGGCCGAGATCGGTCTGGGGCTGGCTATCGTGCTGGTCGTCTTCCGGACGCATCGGCACGTCGACGTCGACAACCTGCGTGAGCTGGCGGATCGGGACGCTCCCGATCCGGAGCGCGTGGCCGGTGCATCGTCATGACTCTGCTGGTCCTGCTGTCTCTCCTGATCGCGGCGATCCTGTCGGTTGCGGTCGGGCACCGTGACGACCGGCTCCCCCCGCTGCTCGGCGTGGTGGGGGCGATGGTCGCGTGGATCGGCTCCGTCCTCATCGGTGTCCAGCAGTGGGGGATGGGTGCTACCGCGGCGTCGACCGGAACAGGTCAGGTCGCGACCGGTGGGCTCCCGATCAGCGTCACGTTGCGTGTCGACCAGCTGAGTGCGTCGATGCTCGTCCTCGCGACCTCGGTGGCTCTGCTCGTGCAGGTCTACTCAGTGGCCTACCTGCGCGGTGACCCCCGCTATCCGTCGTACACCGCGTTCGTCGGCGTGTTCACCGCGGCGATGGCGCTAGTGGTCATGGCCGACGACCTGTTCGTCCTGCTCGTCGGCTGGGAGGTGATGGGGGTCTGCTCCTACGTCCTCATCAGCCACCACTGGGAGCTCGAGCCGGCACGATCGGGGGCGGTCAAGGCGTTCGTCATGACACGGCTCGGCGACATCGGGCTGCTGTTCGGATTCTTCGTGCTCGGCAAGGCCGCTGGCACCTACCGCATCAGCGAGATCGTGGCGGCGGCACGGGGTGGCGAGATCACCGGGCACGAAGCGACTGCAGCGGCACTGCTCGTCCTGTGCGGTGTCGTCGGCAAGTCCGCCCAGTTCCCGCTCCACTCCTGGCTTCCTGACGCGATGCCCGGCCCGACACCGATCAGTGCCCTGATCCACGCCGCCACCATGGTCGCCGCCGGCGTCTTCCTGGTCGCGCGGCTGCTACCGGTCTTTGGGCTCTCCGACGTGGCGATGAACCTGCTCGCCGCCATCGCGTGCCTCACCATGGTGGGCTCTGCACTCTTCGCGCTGGCCGCCGACGACCTGAAACGTGTGCTTGCGTGGTCGACCGTGAGCCAGCTCGCGTACATGTTCGCTGCCCTCTCGCTCGGCGGGTACGCCGCCGGGGTCGAGCACCTGCTTTCGCACGGTGCCTTCAAAGCGCTGCTCTTCCTCGCCGCGGGTTCGGTCATCCATGCGGTCGGCACCCAGCGTCTCGACGGCATGGGAGGACTCCGGACGTCGATGCCGGTGACGTTCGTGACGATGACCATCGGCTTCGCCGCGCTCGCGGGTCTGCCACCGTTCGTGGGGTTCTTCTCCAAGGACGCTGTGCTCGGGGTAGCGGCCGACCAGGCGGCGAACGGTTCGGCAGCCCGCGGGTGGCTGGTCCTGGTCGTGGGGGTGCTCGTGGCCGGGTTGACCTCGGCGTACGCGACTCGTGCGTGGCTGATGACCTTCTTCGGCCCCCGGCGCGGTCATGCCACCGACGTCGCCCCGCACGAGTCGTCGTGGTTGATGCTGGGACCGATGGTCGTGCTGGCCGGGTTGTCGGTCGTCGGTGGAGCGGCCGTGGTCAAACCTGGGTTTCTCGGGGTCGACGCAGAGGGCGCGCACCTTCCGGTCGTCCTGGTCAGCCTCGCCGTCGCGCTTGGCGGAGCGGCCGTGACAGTCGTCCAGTGGCAGCGTCTGCGCCGAGCGGATCCGGCCCTGGCTCTAGGCAGGCTCCGCCCCGTGCTGGCACGTGAGGCTCGCTACGACGACCTCGTCGGAGCACTCGTCGTACGCCCGACCGGCTGGGCTGCACGGTTCACCCGCCTCAACGAGGAAGACGTCGTCGAGACCTACGTCGGAGGAGTGGACTCCAGCGGTCAGTGGGCGGCCCGCCTCGTGCGGTGGACGCACAACGGCAACGCACAGCGCTACGTCACCGCCGTCGTCATCGGGGCCGTGGCTGTCGCTGTGGTGATCGGCGTGGTGGGGCCGTCATGATCGGCGGCCTCGAGATCATCATCGGCCTGCCGCTGCTCGGGGCGCTGGTCGTCCTGCTCCTGTCCCGACGCGACACGGTCGCAGCCTGGGTAGGAGTCGCTTTCGGATCCGCCACGTTGGCCGGCTCGGTGGTGCCGTGGGCGGCGACCATCGATGACGGCGGCGGGTACGTGGCGAGGTCGGACACAGCCTGGATCCGCGCCCTCGACGTGAGGTGGGCCTTGGGTCTCGACAGGCTGTCCGCGCCGCTCGTCGTGCTCACCGCACTGCTGTCCTGGTGCTGTCTGGTGGCGTTGGTACGCCGAGCACCGTCGTGCGGTGCGAGGCCCGGTCTGGTCGCCCTCGTCCTCGTCCTCGAGTCCGCCAGCATCGGCACCTTCGCCGCCCTCGACCTCATCGTGTTCTTCGTCTTCTTCGAGCTGGTGCTCATCCCGATGTGGTTCGTGATCGCCGACTGGGGGGACGAGCACGACCCGGTGGGTCGACGACGAGCCGCCACCCGGTTCCTCGTCACCACGGTGACCGGTTCAGCGCTGATGTTGGTCGGCTTCCTGCTCCTGCACGCCCGCACAGGCACGTTCGACGTGACGGAGCTGCCCTCCCGGGCGGGCCAGATCGGTGCCGGCACCCAGGTGCTCGTGGCGGTGCTCTTCTTGTTGGGGTTCGGTGCCAAGGTGCCTGTGTGGCCGCTGCATTTCTGGTTGCCGGACGCACACAGCAAGGCGCCGACCGTCGGCTCGGTCCTGCTGGCCGGAGTGCTCCTCAAGCTCGGGACGTACGGCCTGCTCCGGTTCTGGGCGGACGTGCCTGACGGCGCGGTCAGGGTCGCGCCGTATCTGGGGGCTCTCGGGGTCGTCGGCATCGTCTACGGCGCCCTGGCCTGCCTGGCACAGACGGACCTCAAGCGGCTCATCGCCTACTCGAGTGTCGGTCACATGGGGTTCGTGCTGCTCGCGATCTCGACGCTCACCGAGCAGGGCCGCCTCGCCGCCAACTTCGCCAACGTCGCGCACGGCATCATCACGGCTCTGCTGTTCTTCGTGGTCGGGGCGGTCAAGGATCGCGTGGGCACGACCGAGCTGGCCGGCATCGGCAGGGCGCTCTATGCCCGGGCACCGCATCTGGGCGCCGCGTTCGGCTTCGCCGCGGTGGCCAGTCTCGGGCTGCCCGGGCTCGCCGGCTTCTGGGGTGAGATGCTGTCGATGCTGGCGGCGTACTCACCAGCGGCTGCGTTGTCCCGGAGCACCTATGTGGTGTTCATGGTGGTCGCGGGTCTCGGGGCCGTTCTCACGACGGCGTACTTCGTCGTCGCCATCCGACGGGTCTGCCAAGGTGTCCCCGACCGGGACGCGGTCGGGGACGTCGGTCGCGACGAATGGGTGGCGTGGTCGCCGTTGGTTGCGTCCGTGCTCGCTCTGGGCATCTTCCCCGTGATCATGCTGTGGTCCGGTTCGGCGTCGGCGCTGGCGGGTCGGAGATGACGCAAGCCGTCGACTGGGTGGCCATCGCGCCTCCACTCTCCCTCGTGATCGCCGCGTTGACTGCGCTGCTCGTCGACGCCGCGTGGCCGCGGGTTCGTGTCCTCGCCGGCCTCGTGAGTCTTACCGGTGTCGTCGTCGCCCTCGGCTTCACCATGTCCGGCCGCAATGAGGCGCGCTCGACGTTCTGCTTCGCCGACGGAGAGCTCCCGACCAGCTGTTCATGGCTCGTCGACGACGTGACCTCCGCCTGGTGGTTGATCATGCTGATAGCGACCGCGTTGGTCGTGCTCCTCCTCTGGACTGCTGCCGTCTCGGGCGAGCTGCCTGCTGGCGAGCTGCATTTCCTCGTGCTGGCCTCGGCCGCGGGAGCCCTGGCCGTGGCGGCCGCCCAGGACCTCATCACTCTGCTCGTCGCCATGGAGACGGTGTCGCTGCCGGCGTTCGCGTTGGTGGGATTGCGTCGGGTCGACCGCCGGGGCGCCGAGGCGGCCCTGAAGTTCTTCATCACCTCCGTGGTGGCCACGGCATTGAGCCTGCTCGGAATCTCGATGGTCTACGGTGCGACCGGTTCCGTTGCGGCCGGTCCGGTGGCCGCATCGATCGCGAGCGGAAATGCCGTCACTCCCGTGATCGGCGTCGGCATGGTGCTCACCGTGGTCGCGCTGGGGTTCAAGGTGGCCGCAGTGCCCTTCCAGGCATGGGTGCCCGACACGTATGTCGGCGCACCGATCCCGGTGGCGGGATACCTGTCGGTTGTCAGCAAGGCTGCCGGGCTGGCCGGCCTGACGATCGTGCTCGTTCGGTTCCTGGCGACGTACGTCGACACGTGGTCGACGATGGTCGGCGTCGCCGCGGCATTGACGATGACCGTCGGGAACCTGGGCGCGTTGCGCCAGCGGCACATCGTCCGCCTGTTGGCCTGGTCCTCGGTGGCCCAGGCCGGCTACCTGCTGGTTCCGTTGGCGGCGGGCGGCCTACCCGAAGACGTGACGGCCCTCCAGGCCTACGCGCTGATGTACGCGGTCGTGAACCTGACTGCGTTCGCGGCCGCGCTGGCGGTGGCGAGCTGGGGGAAGTCGGACCTCGCCGACTGCATGGGTCTGGCCCGGAGCCATCCCTGGATCGGCGGGTCGCTCGCGTTCGCCCTGCTCTGCCTGGCTGGGCTGCCGCCGGGGGTCGTGGGCCTGGTCGCCAAGGTCGCGATCTTCCGCAGCGCCGTCGACGGTGACCTGATCTGGCTGGCCGTCATCGTGGGTGTGAACGTTGCGATCGGTCTGGTCTATTACCTACGGTTCCTTGCCGTCCTGGTGCAGCCGGCCGCGTCCGACGTCGCCGGCCCGGCCGGGGTCGGCGCACATGATGAGGACGACCACTGGGCAGGGCTCGACCGGGCGGTTCCATGGTCGACCGAGTTCGTCGTGGGCATCACGCTGGCGGCCGCCGTCGTGCTGTCCGTGTTTCCGGGGCTGCTCTTCTCGGCGATCTCCTAGCGACGCCCGGGATCCTGGTCCGGCCAGGCTCAGCGATCGCGTGCCGTGCTCGGCGTGCTGACCTGCCGGTGCTCCCGCTCCGTCGGAAGCACGCATGTGACGACCGTGCCTTCGTCAGTGCTCAGCATCGACACGTCGTCGCTCAGCGCACGCACGAGGAACAAGCCGCGCCCATGCTCGCTCTCGCTTCGAGGAAGACGCTCTCCGAGCTCGTCGAGATGGCTGTCTCCATGGCCGTCGTCCGAGACCTCGACGACCACCTGGTCACCGTCCAGCGCAGCGCTGAGGACGACACTCGAGCGCGCGACGACGACGGCGTTCGCCAGCAGCTCCGCAGCCACGAGGACCGCATCGTCGGCGGTCGAGCGATGGGCGTCGAGCCACGACTTCAGGCCTTGGCGGGCATCGTGGATGGCCGACTGGCTGCCCGGCTCGACCTCCCACGACATCCGGTTCGGTACGGACGGCACTCGTGTCCTCCGCAGGACCAGGGCCAGGCTGTCGTCCCTGCGGTAGGCGCCCTCGAGGGATCGCCGGACCAGCTCGTCCGCGAACTGGGGGGCCGGCAGTGTCGCGACGTCGCTGGCGTGCCGCATGAGCGCGTCCATTCCGTCGATGACGTTCTTGCGTGCCTCGATCAGTCCGTCGGTGTAGAGCACCAGCGACTCGTTCGGCTTCAGGACGGTGGAGACGACGTTGTCGCTTCCGACCCCTGGCCAACCGATCGCGCCGCCCCAGGCCGCGAGCTGAGTCACCTCTCCGGTGGCGCTGACGACCAGGGCCGGGGGATGACCGCCGGACACGACCTGGAGCTCACCGGTCTCGGGCCGGTAACGGGCGATCACGACAGTCGCCACCAGGTCTGATTGCTGGGCCATGAGCAGCTCGTCGGCACGTGTCACCATGTCCTGGAGCGGCGTACCGTCAACGGCCGCGAACCGCAGGGCGTGCACGACCAGGAGAGCATGCCTCGTCGCCTCGACCCCGTGCCCCAGGAGGTCGACCACGGCGACGTGGAGCTCGCCGGTGGGCAGCATGTGCCAGTCGAAGAGGTCGCCGCCGGTGGGTGACGCCGCGTCGGAGGCGACGTAGGCGACGGCGATGTCGCCGCCGTCGATGCCGGGCGGCTCAGGAGCGACGGCCCGTTGAAGGTGCTCGACCACCAGCCGCTGTGCCGCCTGCGCCTCGACGAGTCGGCCGAACTGCTCGCGCAGCTCTTCGTACTCCTCCGCCGGTGTGATGTCACGGGCGACGACCACGAGGGTCCTGGTCTGGAGGTCCGTCGCGGTGGCCGTGCTGACCGAGCACGAGAGGCGACGGTGTGACCCGTCCGGCCGCGTGATGAGCACCTCCGCGGGCAGCGCCGGATTCGCGGTCCAGCCCGTGAAGTCGATGGGCACACCGGCGGCAGTGCGCGCCTTGAGCCGGGTCAGTACGTCGCGCCGGTCGACGACGTCTGTCGCTGCGAGACCGGTGATCGTCTCGCATCCGTAGTTCCAGGTCAGCGCGGTGCCGTCGTCCGCCAGGGTGAAGATGCCGTCCGAGGTCGTGTCGACGATGACGTTCAGCTTGCGCCGCTCCTCCAGGACGCCGTCGAAGAGGCGGCCGCGGGCAATCGTGTGCGCGGTTTCGCGGGCGAGCGTCTCCAGCATGACGAGGTCCGACGCGGCATCTCCCTCGAGACCGCTCCGGTCGAACACGGCCAGCGCACCGAAGCGTCGGTGCTCGTCGATGAGAGGCGCCGAGATGCAGTCACGCCAACCTGCAGCGCTCAGCAACCTGCCGAGCTTGTCGGAGTCGGTGTTGGCATAGCCCCCGGGTGCGGGCTCGTGCGCGAGAACAGCTGCCAGCGAGTCGCCGTCAGGCTTCTCGTGGTGCGCCGAGGCGGTGGCGTCGTGTCCGACCTGGTGAACCTCGAGGTCGCCCGACTCTGTGACCAGCACGAGGGCGACGCCGCCCGACTCGAAGCCGGCACGGACGTCGGTCAGGAAGTCGCCGATGGCGTCCTGGTGGTGCAGGGGCGCGGCGAGCGTCTGGGCGGCCTTGCGTACGCCGTACAGCCGGAAGCGGTCCGAGCGAGCCGCAGCGTAGCCCCGGAAAGCCAAGTGCAGGACGAGCAGTGGCACCGGGAAGAGCAGGACGGCCAGCGGGCTCGTCGCGTACGCCATCACGAACAGCAGACCGATCAGGGTGTTGACGGCCCAGCCGACCAGCCACCCCGGTACGAGGATCGGCCTGAGGCCGCCGAGCACGGACGAGATCGACGTGCCGCCGGAGATGGCGAGGACGATGGTGAGGGCGGTGTTGTTGACCAACCCGATGGCAGCGAGCGCCACCACGGTTTCGCCGAGCGAGCGGCCGGTGACTCCGGGATCGGTGCGCAGGATGCCGAGCACCAGGCTTCCCACGGCGGCAGCCAGGGACCACTGCGCGAGGTTGAACGCACTCTTGACGGCGGGGGCCCGCCGGAGCAACCCGGTCACCACTTGGGCCGCCATCACGGTGGACACGACCGCGAGCGCCGGGAAGGTGAAGATCAGCGGGGCGAGGACCGCTTCGAAGAGCGTGATGGCATCGACATCCTCACCGCGACGGAACCGAACCCGGAGATGGCCGGCGACGACGAGGGCCACGCCGAGCAGGGGCAGCGCCTGCCAGGCGGGCGGGCCGGGCGGGCGGACGTCCTGGACGACGGCGAGCGCAACCAGCACGACTGTCGCGACGAGGAGGGCTGCGACGTAGACGTTGAGCCGGGTGACGACCCTCGCTATGTGCACTCGGTGGGACTACTCCCAGTCGTTGCCGCGCGACTGCGCCTTGAGCTCTGCGCCGCCGCCCGGCGTGGTCGGAACCGTGAGCTCCCAGTCGTTGCCGCTCATCGCGTGAGAGGTGCGCGGGGCGAACTCCCAGTCGTTGCCTGCGGCGTGGGGAGCAGCTGAACCGGCGGTTCCCCAGCACACCAGTGCCGCGCACGCGCCTGCGGCGAGCGCGATCAGCTGCTTCCTCATGACATCTCCATCGGGGTGCGCCCCGTCGAAACGGGGGTCGAAAAGAGCGAGTTCAGTCTTGCACAGCAGGCGCGTGATGTCAGCGATAGTTGCTGAACTGGAGCGCGAAGTCGTAGTCCTGTTCCTTGACGAGGGCGATGACGGCCTGCAGATCGTCGCGCTTCTTGCTCGTCACCCGGAGCTCCTCACCCTGGACCTGGACCTTGACGCCCTTCGGGCCCTCGTCGCGAATCAGCTTCGACACCTTCTTCGCCTGCTCCTGGGAGATGCCTTCCTTCAGGTCGATGTCGATCTTGACCTCCTTGCCCGAGGTCCGCGGCTCACCCACCTCGAGGATCTTCAGCGACAGCTGTCGCTTGATCAGTTTCTCCTTGAACACGTCGACCACGGCGAGGGCACGCTCATCGGCGTTCGCCGTCACCGTGATGGATGCGTCTCCGTGCCACGAGATGTCCGCGCCGGTGTTCTTGAAGTCGAACCGCTGCGAGATCTCCTTGCCGGCCTGGTTCAGCGCATTGTCGACCTCCTGACGGTCGATCTTGCTCACGATGTCGAAGGATGAGTCACCGGCCATGCGTCCAGCCTTTCACGTCGTCGCGCACCGCTGAGGGCGCTTTGCATCCGACCCCTGGGCTAGGGGTATCCTTGCTGCTCGCTGCGGACGCTGCACCAGGTCCGCGCGGCAATGGCAGGTTGCCCGAGTGGCCAAAGGGAGCAGACTGTAAATCTGCCGGCTCAGCCTACGTAGGTTCGAACCCTACACCTGCCACGGCACAGCGCCCGGTCCTCGGATCGGGCGCTGTTTTCTGTTCCCGATGGGCCGCTGGAAGTCAGGCCCGATCAATAATCATCAACACAGCGAGATTCGCTGGTTACCACAAGTGATTTTTCTATCGGCCATTCGGCTGATATCCATGAATAGGTGAGCCAGTTGGGCTGTTCGGCCCCCGATCGGCGGCCGTACCTTTCAGACTTAGGTGGGGTGGATTGCGAGGTTTTCGCAGTCGGTCAAAGTCTCGAGGGGACATGATGGCTCGGATCTTGTGCATTGACGACGAAGCCGGGGTCCGGCAACTCGTGCGAAGAGTGTTGGAGAACGCCGGACACCACGTCACGGGAGCGGCCACCGCGCTGGATGGACTGCGGTTGGCGACCGAGCAGAGCTGGGACCTCATCCTGCTTGATCTGATGCTGCCGGACCTCTCCGGTGTCTCGGTCCTGAACGCCATCATGGAGAATCGTCCAGCGCAGCCTGTGATCGTCCTCTCCGCGATCGAGGATTCTGACATGAAGGCCGACTGCATCGAGCGAGGCGCCGCCGACTACATGCCCAAACCGTTCGCGGTCCGTGAGCTGCAGGCTCGGGTGCGTGCCAGGCTCGAGGGCGCTCCAGGGGTCGTGTCTCCGGCCGGGATCCGGGTGCGCGGTCTGTACCTCGACATCCAACGACGCGAGCTCGTCATCGATGACCGCACGATCGAGCTGACCCAACGCGAGTTCATGTTGGTGAGGAGGCTCATGGACCGACCGGGTGTGGTCTGTTCCCGGGAGGACCTGCTCCACGAGGTCTGGGGGATGGACTTCGATCCAGGAAGCAACGTCGTCGACGTCGCCGTTCGTCGACTGAGGCTCAAGCTCGGCACCTCGCACATCGAGACGATCCGCAACGTCGGCTATGCGCTCGTCGTCTGAGGGCGACTGACATGGTGCTCTCAAGTGCCGTCGAGCTCACCGGCCTTCCCGCCTCGGACCTGAGCGACAGCCAACGACGTTCCGAGCGTTGGTTCGATCCTCTCGTCGATGCGATCTTCGTCGTCGGCTCAGTGATCGGCCTGCTACTCATGTGGAGGCTGGGCGAAGCAGCGACGATCCCTTACCACCTGATCTTCGTCCTGTTTGCCGCTGTCTACGGCTATCGCGTCTGGTCGCTTCCCGTGACCTTGCTGGCGTTGGTGTATCTCATCGTGGGTACGGGCGGGATTCTCATCACGCAGTGGTTGCAGGGTCTCATCGACATCAACGAGGCTTCCGAAGCCGTGTTGATGCCGACGATTCTGATCGCGATGGTGTGGCATGCCCGACGCCGGGCCGTACTCCTTTCCCAGGTGCAGCGTCTCCACGTGGCCGAGCGGGACAGCCGGCTGCGCGAGCACGACTACGCTCGCGACACGGCCCACGCGCTGCGAACGCCGTTGACGATCGCGCGCGGTCACGTCGAGCTGATGGTCGAGCAGCACGACGACCCCAGCTACTCGGCAGACGCCGAGATCGTCCTCGCTGAGTTGGATCGGCTCGCGCAGATGGCTGCGGACCTTCTGACGATCACGAAGCTGGAACAAAGTCGGACCCTGGTCCTGACCCGCTGTGACCTGAGTGCGCTCGTGCAGGAGGTCTTCTCTCGGTGGTCGACGACGCTGGCAAGGGACTGGCGGCTCGACTGTGAACCGCAGCTCTTTGCTCTCGCGGATGCCGAGGTCGTCAGGCGATGCCTCGACGCACTTCTGGAGAACGCCATCAGTGCCACCGAGCGTGACGACACGATCCGGTTGCACTGCACCAGGGACACGTCGCCGGGCTTTGTCGTGATCGGCGTCGCGGATGGGGGGAGCGGCATCGACGACGCTGCCCTGGACCACGTGTTCCGGCGGTTCTGGCGTGGCGGCGCCTACACCACCGGGACCGGCCTGGGCCTGCCCTACGTCAAGGCCGCGGCCACGGCTCACGGCGGTGACGCTTACGCGGAACGGTCGGCCGAGGGTGGCGCCGATGTGCTGTTCCGGCTGCCGCAGATCGCGCCCTCGGCCAACGGTCGAAACACCGCAACGTAACGGTTCGGTGACTCTTCGCCGACCTTCCTGACGGACCGGTGACCGTACAGTGACAGCGCTGTCATGTTCACCTCGCGGCCTCGACCTAGCCGCAATGCTTTCGGAAAGGTGCTGAGGAAGGCACCGGTCCGAAAGAGGTTCCCGTGTTCAGTTCGGCTCATCGGCCTTCACTGCTCTCGTCAACGGCCGGGCTTGTCACCGGAGGACTTCTCGGTCAACACCGGCCCGTCGCCGGACGCCGGGTTGCGCCGGCTCGAGCCGAGACCGGGCCGTCCTCCTCGGATGGAGCCGCGAAAGGCTTGCCGGCCATCAGGCCTGCTCGCGTCGAGGAGGACCCGTCGACGGAGGCGTGGTCGACCGTCTCGTTCGACACCTACATGCTCAGCCTCGGCCCTGCCCAAGCCGACTGAATCGGCTCCGACCACGGTTCCGCACCATCCCCTAGACGTCTCGTGGCTGCGTTGTTCGTTCGCTGTCACCGCTGCGCAAACCCCCGAGCAGCAGCGGCCGGCTAGACATTTGGCAACGCAGCCACGAGCGCTCCATCTCGCCGAGACGTGCGGCCGCCTTTGTCCCGGTCGCGCCGGTGCCGACGGCCCTGCGCGCGTGGCCTCCGTCGTGCTGTGAGCGCAGGCGTCGATGGACCGCTCCGCGACGCCGGACATTGCGCTCAACCGACTGCTCGCTCCGATTAACGCTCCGGGCGTGAGGCTGTGTATTCTCATACGTCGCTTGCCCCAATAGCTCAGTCGGTAGAGCGTCTCCATGGTAAGGAGAAGGTCTACGGTTCGATTCCGTATTGGGGCTCTGGAGCCGGAGCCTCACCCGATCGTCACCGCAGCCGTGGTCGCCCGGGTGGGCGCCCCGGGTCCCGGCGGCGGGGTAGCTCAGGTGGTCAGAGCACACGGCTCATAATCGTGGTGTCGCGGGTTCAAGTCCCGCCCCCGCTACCACGCACGGCACGACCAGCACGACCGGTAACCCCGCAAGACCCGCACAGACCCAGCAGGATCGCAACGACCCAGTTCCTTCGAGACGAGGCATTCCCGTGGCCAGCAAGAGCTCAGACATCCGCCCCAAGATCACCATGGCGTGCACCGAGTGCAAAGAGCGCAACTACATCACGCGCAAGAACCGCCGCAACGACCCCGACCGGCTCGAGCTCAAGAAGTACTGCCCGCGCTGCCGCTGTCACCGCGCGCACCGCGAGACCCGCTGACCGCAACCGTCACCGCTGTCGGCTCCGCCGCGCTCGATCGACCCGCATCTGGCTGGCAGGTGCGGGTTTCGCGCTTGGTAGCGTCAGCGCCATGCCTCTGGACCCCGGCCTGAGTGGTCGCACGTTCGACCCGACTCCGCCGTACGCCGTCAGCCGCGAGAAGATCGCCGAGTTCACGGCTGCCACCGGCTCGCCCACCCTCGACGGCGGCGACACCGCACCGCTGACGTTCCCGATCGTTGTCGCCTTCGGTGCGATGACAGGACTGATGACGGACCCAAGCGTCGGGATCGAGCTGCAGAACGTCGTCCATGGCGACCAGCGGTTCGAGTACAGCCGCCCGGTCAGGGCCGGCGATGTGCTCACCGCGACGATCACGATCGACTCGCTGCGGGCGGCCGCCGGCATGGACATGATCGGCACCCGAACCGCCATCACCACGGTCGAGGGTGAAGCCGTCGCAACGGCCTTCGCCACGCTGGTCCATCGGTCGCCGACCGCCGACGAAGGTGGGGCGGCATGAGGTGGGACGCGGGGCATGAATTCGAGCCGGCGACGTACGCCGTGCGACGCTCGGACCTGATTCGGTACGCCGGTGCGTCCGGTGACTTCAACCCGATCCACTGGAGCGACCGGATCGCCACGTCCGTCGGCCTGCCGGGGGTGATTGCGCACGGGATGTACACGCTCGCGCTGGCCGGGAACGCTGTGGTGGCCTGGGCGGGGGAACCCGGGGCTGTACTGAGCCTGGGCGCCCGGTTCACCAAGCCCGTGGTCGTTCCGGACGACGACACCGGAACCACCGTCACCGTGGCCGGCGTCGTCAAGTCCGTCGAGGGTGGCGTCGCCACGATCGACCTCACGGTGACCAACGCCGACCAGAAGGTGCTCGGGATGAGCAAGGCCACGGTGCGCTGTTGAGCAAGGGGATCCGGACCGGCGAGCGACTGGCGAACTGGACGACGCTTCGGCTCGGGGGCCCGGCATCCCGGTTCGTCGAGGTCGCCAGCCGCGCTGAGCTGTACGACGTGGTTGCGTCCTGCGACGAGGCAGGCGAGCCGGTTCTGGTCCTGGGCGGTGGCAGCAACGTTGTGGTCGCGGACAATGGTTTCGAGGGGACGGTCGTCCGGGTCGCGTCGACGGGGGTCTCCGTCGGTGGGGATGCGTGCGGCGGCATCGAGGTCGTGGCCGAGGCGGGCGAGGACTGGGACGATCTGGTCGCGCGGGCCGTGAGCTCGGAGTGGATCGGCGTCGAGGCGCTCGCCGGGATCCCGGGGACGGTCGGCGCCACCCCGATCCAGAACGTCGGCGCCTACGGACAGGAGGTCGCGCAGACCATCGCGCAGGTGCACGTGTTCGACCGCCTCGAACGACGTACCCGGACGTTGTTCAACGCCGACTGCGGGTTCGCATACCGGACCAGCATCTTCAAGCGGTATCCCGGCCGGTACGTCGTCGGGGCCGTCACGTTCCAGCTACGCCCCGGTGATCTCGGGGCACCCGTCACGTACGCCGAGCTGGCGCGATCGTTGGGTGTCGAGGCCGGTGAGCGAGTGCCGTCCGCTCGGGTGCGAGAGGCGGTGCTGGCCTTGCGACGCAGCAAGGGCATGGTTCTCGACCCGGCCGACCACGACACCTGGAGTGCCGGCTCGTTCTTCACCAACCCGTTCGTGACGCCCGACCAGGTGCCCGACGGCGCGCCGGCGTACGAGCAGCCGGACGGGGCGGTCAAGACGAGTGCGGCCTGGCTGGTGGAGCACGCGGGCTTCGGAAAGGGCTATGGCAACGGGCGGGTGAGCCTGTCGACCAAGCACACGCTGGCTGTGACCAACCGGGGCGACGCGACTGCGGCTGATGTGTTGGCGCTGGCAGCAGAGGTGCGCGACGGCGTGCGCTCACGGTTCGGAATCGAGCTGCACCCCGAGCCCGTCTTCGTCGGCTGCTCCCTCTGAGTTCCTGGGACCCGGAGGGTGGCGGGTGGCCAACGTCGCGGATCCGTCCCCCAGGGTGGCTCGGCACAAAGGGCATCGATGAGCGTGCCGGCTCCGGCACCACGGCTCTTCAATCGAGACAGAACTCGTTGCCCTCGATGTCCTGCATCACGAGGCACGACTCGTTGTCGTCATCGGCCGGTAGTAGCCGCACGCGGACCGCACCGAGCGCGACCAGTCGCGTGCACTCGGTCTCGAGCACCGTCAGGCGCTCTCGACCCACGAGCCCGGTGGCGACCCGGACGTCGAGGTGCAACCGATTCTTGACTGCCTTGCCTTCGGGAACGCGCTGGAAGAACAGTCTCGGGCCTACCCCCGACGGATCAACGCATGCGAACGCCGACCCCTGCTGGTCAGGGGGCAGCGCGCGATCGAAGTCGTCCCAGGTAGCGAACCCCTCCGGGGGTGGTGGGACGACGTACCCCAGGACCTCGCACCAGAAGCGCGCGACACGCTCAGGATCTGCGCAGTCGAAAGTGACTTGGAACTGCTTGACCGACGTCATCGGTTCACCCTAAAGGCCCGACCCGACGAGCGCGCGGCAATATCGTTCTGGTTTGGGGAGGCCCGCGTCTGCCGAAGCCGGGAGGAGCGTCCCTTGGCGTGGTGTCAGTCCCCTTGAAGTACGCAGTGGTGGAGCGAGAGCGCCGGAACCTCCTTACGAGGCTGCCTGCGACCGACCCTCCGACGTGGTTCCGGACTGGCTCGACGTGGTACGCGACGTGACCAACGACGAGGGTTGGACCGGTGCAGCGCTCGCGCGTCACGCAGCACCTCAGGTCAGAGAACCAGCTTCATCCGCGGAGCCCTCGTCAGGCTGAACCCGGCTTGTGCGTAGATGCGCTGACCGTCCGGCGTCGCGCTGAGATCCACCCGGTCGGCCTCGATCGACCGGGCCCACTCGACCACATCACGAACCAGCAGGCTTCCGTACCCCTTGCCACGGTGCTCTGGCAACGTGACGAGGTTCGCCAGCCGCACCGCTCGTCCTCGGGGGCAGTGCGGGTTGGGGACGCCGAGCTCCAGGGTGCCGATCGCCGTGGCGACGACCCGGTCATCGACCGCGATCACGGGGAAGTGAGCCGTGGCGCGGTCCTCCACAACGCCGGTGAACCAATCGTGTGCGTGTTTCCTCCACGTCGTCCCTTGGGTGGGGTCGTCGCCGTCGAACACCAACGCCCACAGAGCGAGTAGCTGCGCGGCGTCCGCCGTGTTGGCGGCGCGGATGGGATCCATAGCCGGTGTGCTCATGCCGTCATGTTGCACGAGGCCCGGGGGCATGTCTGCGGCGCCCATGGCGCATTCAGCGACAGCAACAGGACGGGGGGCCGCCACGCTGCGATGCCAGGGGCGTCGCTGCTGGTCCGCACCCGCAGGTGGCGCCGGGGGATAGGTGCGTTGCTTGTGAGCTGGATGCCGTTCGGTCGAGCCCGAAAATCCCTTGTGGACAACGGGAAACTCGCTGGCCGATGTCGGACAGGTCAGATAGAATCGAACACATGTTCGACACCGACCTCGGCCTCCTCGACGAGACAGCCACGCTGGCTGCCGCCGAGCAGGCACGAGCCGATGCCGAACGCGCCGAGGTGCGGCTGCTGCAGACCGCCGCCCATTGGGCTGACCTGCACAGCGAGCTCGCCCGCGCCACCAG
>JANLYC010000353.1:0-8506 GCA_031365435.1 Nocardioidaceae bacterium | reverse complement strand
AGATCGACGAGGTGGCGGTGTTGTACGACCAGGTCGGATCCATGGACTGCACCCCCACGAGGTCCGCAGCTGGGGTCGACGTGAGGACGGTGACGATCCCGCCTGGTCTCGCCCCTTCGACGGGGGGCGCGGGGGGCTGGCGGTTGGGGTCGATGTTGCTCGTGATCGAGGGGCGAGGGGGCGGCTTCGAGTCGCTGCTACCCGTACAGGCGGCCACCACGGCCAGGGGCACGAGAGCTGCAATGGCGATCCGCGCGTAGCCGGCGGTCATGGCTCAGCTCTCACCGGGAGTGGTCGGGTGCGCCGGGTCAACGGATGACATAGAGGTCCTTCCAGGTGGGCATCGTGAGGACGGGGTCGTTGTGCATGCCTCCGATCCGGGACCCGACCAGCAACGCCTCCTGGCGGTAGTCGGTGACCACGAAGGGGTAGTACTTCGTCTCGATGGTCTGGTCGAGGGCTCCCCAGGCGGCCGGCTGTTCAGCGAACGGCAGCTGTCGGATGCGCTGGATGTCCGCGTCGACCGATGGTTCGCTGAAGTACGTGAGCATGCGTGACGGATCAGGCGAGTCCCTCCCGACGAGAGGGAGCATCGACCCGTTGCCGGACGGCCAGTCAGAGCACCAGCCGCCGCCTCCACGGCGGAGGTTGAGCGGACTGTTCGGGTTGGGGTCCCTCTCGACGGAGCCGAGCTCGTTGTCGCTCGACGTCGCGTAGAGAGTGACGGCGAAGCCGGCGGCCCGGTAGGCCTTGACCATGACGTCCTTCCATGCCGTGTCGACCGGATCGTGGGCCTGGAACGCGAAGCTGAGCCTGAACGTGCCAGGCGACCAGCCGGCCTCGGCCAGCAAGGCCTTGGCGGCCGCCGGATCGGACTCGCCGACCGGGGTCGGCAGCGGGTTGTAGTCCGTGCGTCCAGGAACTCCCGGTGGCAGCAGGCTTCTACCCGGCACTGCGGTCGAGGCCGGGTCCGTCCCGACCGTGGCTGCGACCAGAGCCTGGAACGGGTAGGCGGTTCCGATCGCCTTGCGGACGCGGAGGTCGGTGATCTTGCGGTAGTCGATCGCGAGCACGTGGACGCACGACGTCGGGCCTTCGACCAGCTGGTCAGGACGATCGTGCAGCGCGATTCGCAGCTGCTGGTCGGACGGCTTGTTCATCATGACGGTCGTCGGGCCGAGACCTTGATCGGCGAGGATCGCCCCTCCCGCGCTGTCGGAGGAGGTGGTGAAGTCGAACTCGAAGCGGTCAGGGTAGTTGTGACGACCGGGGTCTGTGGCCGGGTCCCATTGGTCGTTGTGGACGAGGGTGAGCGATTTCCCGGGGACGTACTGAGCGAACTTGTAAGGTCCGGTCGCCAGTGGGTGCAGTCGGTAGCTGGTGGGATCACTCGCAGCCTGCGGTATGGGGCCCATCACCGGGAACGCGCCGTAGTACGGCATGTCAGGGAAGGGTCTGGCCATCTTGATCGTGAGCTTGTTGCCGTCAACGACGACGCCGTCGTCGTTGCTGCCGGGGCGATAAGGACCGTGGTAAGTGTCGCCGTGCAGGAAGAAGTCGTTGCTGTACGTGGGTCCGAGGGGGAAGGTCTTGCGGTCGAACGACCTCTTGATGCCATAGGCGACGTCGTCCGCGGTGACGGGGCTACCGTCCTCGAACTTCACTCCTGCCCGGATGGTGTAGGTCCACGCCGTGAAGTCGTCGTTGGGCGTGCCGAGGTCGGTCGCCAGGTCCGGCACGAGCACCATCGCGCCCCGCTCCGCGTCGTACGCGTACTGGGTGAGGGACCGCGTCACGAGCCCCGACAGGATCGACACGGCCTCGAAGGTGTACGCCTCGGTGGGATCCATCGTGAAAAGACCGATGGACGACAGGCCCGTGACGACACCTCCCACGTGAGCCCCCTTCAGCTCAGGCGCCGGGCCCTGCCTGCTCGGGTCCAGACCGTTCTCGAGAACGGATTGCGGTGTGCCCGGGGGCTTGTTGTCGGTGCCGGCGCTGTCGCATCCCGCCAGCACCAGGGCAGAGGTAGCGATCGCGGCGGCGATCCGGACGACGGGCAGCACCGTTTCACACGTGCGTTCGGTGAAAGCGACACCGTAGCCGCGTCGGTGTCTCTGCTCTGGCTCGACCAGCTCCCATACTCTTGACGGTAGACCTCTCGGCAACCCGATTTCCGGCGTGTAACGAATGTGCCGTCCTCCCTGGAGGCGGCTGCCCGGCGGCACTAGTCTGACGTGCATCGTCGTGGCTAGCCCGCGCGTGCCCGCCTCGGCGGCCGCGGGAGCAGCTGCCTGACCCGGAGGGTTGTTGTCGGATGAGCTATCACGCACGCAAGGCGCTCGAGCAGATCGACATCTTCGCCGGCTTGCCCGGGGACGTCCTGAACGAGCTCGTCCAGCGGGGTACGACGCTCACGCTTGTGGCGGGGCAGCGGGTCGTCGAGCAGGGCGCCGTCGATGCCGGGCTGCAGGTCGTCCTCGACGGCAGCGCCGACGTCTCGGTCAACGGGATCACCCGGCACTCGCTCGAGCCCGGCTCCTACTTCGGTGAGATCTCGATGATCGACGGACTGCCTCGATCGGCCTCGATCGCGGCCGGTCCCAACGGCCTGACCACGTTCGCGCTCTCGACGCTAGCGTTCGCTCCGATGCTGGAGCGGCCGGAGGTGTCCCGCGTGCTGATGAAGGCGCTCTGCGCCCGGCTGCGCGAGGTCGAGGCAGCGCAGCGCCAGTAGCCATCAGGTGTTCAGGTCGAGTTTTCGGTTCTGTCGGTGGCTCATGATGCGATCTACGCGGCGACCCCGCTTGCGTGCGGTGGTTGACTGTCCGAGTCGAGGACTTCGCACCCGCCCCGACCGGACCGATCCTGCGGACTGAGGAGCACTGTGACCGACTCGACCCTGCCCCGCGAAGAGATGCCGCCCGACGAGTCCAGCACCGACGAGCTCGACCCGAAGCGGTGGTTGGCGCTCGGCGTCATCGCGGTGGCCCAGCTGATGATCATTCTCGACGCCTCCATCGTCAACATCGCGCTGCCCTCGGCCCAGGCCGATCTCGGCATCAGCGATGCCGACCGCCAGTGGGTCGTCACGGCCTACACGCTGGCGTTCGGTGGCTTGTTGCTGCTCGGGGGCCGCATCGCCGACTACACGGGCCGCAAACGGACTTTCATCATCGGCCTGATCGGCTTCGCCGGGGCCTCAGCGCTCGGCGGCGTGGCCAGCACGGCCGGGCTGCTGTTCGCCGCCCGTGGCCTCCAGGGCGCGTTCGCCGCGCTGTTGGCGCCGTCCGCGCTGTCGTTGATCACGGTCATGTTCACCATCCCCAAGGAGCGGGCCCAGGCCTTCGGTGTCTTCGGTGCGTTGAGCGGTGGTGGCGCCGCCATCGGCCTGATCGTGGGTGGCGTCCTGACGGAGTACGCCTCGTGGCGCTGGTGCCTTGGCGTCAACGTGCCGATCGCCCTTGGAACGGCGGCTTTGGCGTTGCCCATCGTGCATGAGAGCAAGGCGCACGGCGACACCCGCTACGACGTGCCCGGAGCGATCCTGGCCACGCTCGGTCTCGTCTCGTTGGTCTACGGCTTCACCGAGGCAGCCAAGCTCAAGAACCCGGGACAGAGCATGGACGTGAAGGGCTGGACCGACAGCTCGACGCTGTTCTTCCTCATCGCTGCCGTGGTGCTGCTGGCCGCGTTCGTCGTATGGGAGCTACGAGGCTCCAAGAATCCGCTGCTGCCGATGCGGGTGATCCTCGACCGTAACCGGGGCGGCTCCTACCTGACCTTCCTGCTGGTCGGAGCCGGGTTGTTCGCGATGTTCCTGTTCCTGACCTACTACTTCCAGATCACCCTCGGCTACAGCCCGCTGAAGTCCGGTTTCGCCTTCCTCCCGTTCAGCGTCGGGATCATCCTCGCGGCCGGGGTCGTGGCGCAGCTGCTGCCGAGGCTCGGACCGAAGCCGATCATGGTGCCCGGTCTGGTGATGGCGGTGGTCGGCATGCTGCTGTTGTTGCGCATCTCGCCTGACACGGCGTACTGGTCGCACGTCCTGCCCTCGATGCTGATCATCAGCGTGGGGCTGGCCGGTGTGTTCATCCCCGCCTCCAGCACGGCGCTCATCGGCGTCGGTTATCACGACGCCGGCGTTGCCAGCGCTGTGCTCAACACCGCTCAGCAGGTCGGCGGCTCACTGGGGCTGGCCTTGCTCAACACGCTGTATGCCGGGGCCGTCACCGGCTACATCGCCGACAACCTGACCAACCCGGCCGACACCAAGCGCGTGACCGGGCTCGCGTTCGTGCACGGCTACCACGTGTCGTTCTTCTGGGGAGCCGTGTTGTTGGCCGGCGCTCTGCTCGCAGCCCTCGTCTTCATCAACGCCAAGAAGGAGGACGTGCCGACCGAGCCCGGCGGTGCTGCGGTCTGACGTTGCCCCTGACACGAGCAGCATGCGCCGTGGAGACGACGGGCCTACGCGCGGGCGGTCAGGCGGCCCGCAGGTCGGTGGAGTCCTGGACGCAGGGCGGCTGCGCCGAGCGTCGCCCCGAGCCCACCGACACCCATCCACAGGACGACCAGCCAGTTCGGGAACGGGCCTTGCGGCAGTAACGGCGCCCAGCCCGCGATGGGGCCTACCACCATCGGCAGCAGCACGAGGCCACAGACCAGTCCGGCAATGGAGCTCCCGGGGGCAGACACCTCCCGGCGCGCTGACAGGCCGGCGGTGCCGGCGGCCACCAAGAGGCAGGCAACGCCGGCGGTGGACCAGCCGACACGGTCCGGCTCGCTCGCGGCGGGCAGGAGGGCCACCACGGCGAGCCAGACCACGAGAGGCACGACTGTCACGCAGAGCCGCGTCGTACGCCGCCATCCGGCGCCCCGGGGAGTGACGCTCACGACGGGCGCGGCAGCCTCGTCGAAGACGAAGCCGGCGGCTGCGGCGCAGCAGGCCAGTGCCCCCGGCAGCAGGACCGGCAAGGTATCGGGCCAGCGCCGGCCGACCGCGGCCGCGAGCAGAGCGAGTGCGCAGCACACCAAGAGCGGGATCCAGGGGATCCCGCGCCGGGCGTACCAGAGGCGCATCGGACTACTGCACCTTCCACGGCACCGGGTCGGACGTCCGGTTCTCGGTGGTGCCCGTGGTCATGGACAGGGTGAGGGCGAGGAGGCCGACGACGGCGGTGGCTGCGAACGCCACGCGCAGCTGCCGGGTCCGTGCGGCCCGGTCGCGCCAGACGGCGGCGATGACGACGGCTGCGCACAGGCACAGCACGTACACCAGGTAGAAGACAGCGTTGCCGCCGTACTGCACCGCTGTTCCGTCAGTGTTCGTGCCGGACTGGAACGAGGCCCACGGCGTCCAGAGCCGTAGCACCGGGTGGCTGGTCTCCTCGCCCGGGTACTGCCCGAGCATGTCGGCGACGACGATGACGACGAGCACTACCGCGGCGGCGCCCGGGAAGCGCAGCCACCGGCCGACCAGGACGCCGAGCAGGCCGCCACCGAGGCAGGCCACAGGAGCGTTGGCCAGCAGCATCGCCCACACCTGGACGTTCGGCATGGTGCCGAACCACCACTCCTGGGGCGCGGGCTCGCGCCAGAGCGTGATCGCCACCTCGGTAAGGATCCACAGCAGACCAGCGGCTGCGGGAACCAGGCAGGCCAGCGAGAGAGCGACGGTACGTCGAGCCTCGGTGCCGGGTGCCGCGTTCATCGCCTCGGCAGCTGCCTCGGTGGAACGGGTCTGGCGGGCCATGACGACCAGACTGGTCAGGCCGATGAAGAACGCCGGGATGACCGGCCAGGAGAGCAGGTCGCCAGGCGGCTCGGCCTCGCTCGACGACAGGGCGAAGTAGGCCTGGAAGCCGAACGCGACCAGGATGGCCAGCAGGAAGAACGGGTTCCGGACGACCCGGCGGGCCTCGATCTTCGCCATCGCGGCAAGGCTGGGACTTTCAGCGCGGACGGAGGGATGTAGAGCGGTCATGGTGGATCTCCTTGGTGGCGAGGTTGCTCAGCCGTCGTACAGGGACAGTTCGGCGGCCGCCCGGTCGCCGAGCATGAGGAGGTAGGCGTCCTCCAGGGTGGGCTCGGCCGGGTCCGAGTTGCTGGGGCGCGGGCCGCCCACGACCCGCTGCCGTCCGGTGCCCGTGCGCCAGCTCGCGACACCGGTCTCCGTCGGCTCGTCGCAGAGCCAGACCCGGCCGGCGGCGGTGCTCACGAGGTCGGTGACCGAGCCGTCGAAGCGGATAGCCCCCTCGGCCAATACGACCACCCGCTCGCACAGTGCAGCCACGTCCTCTGTCTGGTGCGTCGAGAGCAGGACCGCGGAGTCGGTCGCCATCGCCGACAGTGTCTGGCGCAGGCTCGCCCGCTGACTTGGGTCCAGCCCGGTGGTGGGCTCGTCGAGCACCAACACCTGCGGCTGCCCGAGCAGGGCCTGCGCGAGGGCGACTCGTCGACGCTGGCCACCCGACAGCTTCACGACCCGCTTGGTGGCGCAGGGGCCCAGGCCGACCACGTCGATCACCCGGCGTACCTCGTTGGCCCGGCGCGTCTGGTCGTTCCACTCCTTCAGGACGGCCACGTAGTCGATGAACCCGAACGTGGTCATGTCGTGCGGGAGGCCCAGCTCCTGCGGAAGGTAGCCCAGTCGCCGGCGGATCTCGGTGAGCTCCGTCTGCGACTGCAGGGGGTCACGCCCGAGCACTCTGACGTCGCCGCGGTCGGGGGCGATCGAGGTGGCCACGATCCGCAGCACCGTGGTCTTGCCGGCACCGTTGGGACCTAGCAGGCCGGTGACGCCCTCCCCGAAGGCCAGGTCGATGCCGGCAACGGCCACGGTGCCGCCGTACCTCTTGGTGACTCCACGAAGCTCGACGAGGTTCACAGCGCTGCTCCGATCTGACGGGTGACGCGGGACCGCAGGGCGAGCACGGCGCACGCGGCGGCGGCGAGGGCGAGGAAGACCAGCTGACGGTCGGGCTCGACCGGCCAGGTCGCCGGCAGCCGGCGGGTCGACAGCAGGACCACCGCCGACCAGCCGCCCGAGATCACTCCGGCCGCGGCGCGCGGACCGATGAACGAGGCGATCGCGAGCAGGACCGGGATCATCGCCAGCGCCGGTCCGAGCCAGGCCGCGGCCACCCACAGTGGCCCAGGCAGCATCAGGCCGAGCACTGCCGCGAACGGCAGGCAGCTGGCCAGCACCGCGAGCGCACGGACCAGGATCAACCGAGTCCGGCCGTAAGGCGAGGTGACGATCAGCGTCTCGAGCGGGTCGGTGGACGGGCCGTAGGAGACCGCCACTCCCAGGACAGGTACCAGGGGCGCCACCAGCAGGAAGGGCCAGAGCAGCCCGTCACTCACCCGGGCGGCAATGAACGCGAACCCCAGGGCGACCAAGCTGCTGCTGAGCCACGCCGTGCGCAGCGAAGCCGAGCCGGTCAGCAACACGGCGGTCGGCTCCGAGAGCCCGGCGCGGCGGGCCATCCGGATGAAGAACGGCTGCGGCGGCCGCTCCACGGCGGCACGAATGCCTGCCCAGGCGTGGTCGAGCAGGGGCGCCTCGACCAGTGGGGTGAGGCGCCCGCGGCACTCAGGGCAGGTCATCAGGTGCTGCTCGACCGAGGCGCCCTCCAGGGCGTCCAGCCGGCCGGCAACGTAGGCCTCGAGCAGGTCCGCGCCCGTGTGCCACGTGTGCGTCGTCATCGCCATTCCTCCATCGGTGCGCCTGCGAGCGACTGCCGTAGTTGTGCTTTGGCCCGGTGCAGCCGTGTCTTCACCGTGTTCGGTCGTACGCCGAGAAGCTGGCCGGCCTCGCGGGCGGTCAGCCCGTCCAGGACCACCGCCTGGACGACCGATCGGAACTCGGGAGAGAGGTCGCGCAGTGCGCCGGCGAGGTCGCCGTACTCCACTCCGAGGAGGACCTGGTCCTCGGCCGCGGGGACGGAACCCGAGGCGGCGTCCCAGTCCGGAAGCAGCAGCACGTCCTTGTGTCGGCGCAGCCGGGAGACCATCCGGCGAAAGGCGATTCCCCACAGCCAAGCGGCGACCTCGCCGTCACCGCGCCAGCTGCTCGCCACGCGCCAGACCGCGACAAAGGTGTCCTGGAGGACGTCGAGCACGACGTCGCGGTCGTTGCAGCGCCGGCTGAGGCGGGCTGCCAGCCAGGGTGCGTGCCGCTCGTACAGGGTCCGAAGAGCCACGCTGTCGCCGTCGGAGACCGCTCGGACCAGTGCCGCGTCGTCGCGCCCGTCCTGCGTCGTCGGCTGCTGTTCGGCCTCCATGACTTCACTGTCGCACCGGAAGGCCCAGATGGTTCCCCCTGCGCGGGAGTCAGGTGACGAAGGGAAGGTGACCAGAGGCCAGTCGCAGTGTTGTCTGGGGTTGGTGAGACCTGTGATGTATGCGGGGTCAGATGTGTCCACAGAATTGGCCTGGGGACTGGCGCAATGTCCTGACTGTCCGGCAGAGTCCGATGCATCAGCCTTTCCGCACCCGAAGG
>JANLYC010000348.1:0-4024 GCA_031365435.1 Nocardioidaceae bacterium | reverse complement strand
ACTTCGGGTGGGTCGCAGACGGCGTCGACGAACGTCTCGTCCAGCCGTCCCTGCTCACACACCGAGCGGATGTGCTCGAGATACGTCGGACCGACCTTGCGCAACCGCGACGTCATCGCCTCCGTAGGCTCGGCGTGCTCCAGATCCCAGTCGTACGCCTCGTTGGCGATGGCGCTGTTCCACATGTGCATCTGGCCGATGAGCCGGGACAGCAGGGACCTCAGTGACGACACGTCGTCGCCGTCGTCGACGGAGACCTCGATCTGCCGGTCCAGCGCGTCGGACCGGTTCCCGTTCTCGAGCCGGCGGGCGCGGTCGACGAGCTCACCCACGAGCCAGACGTGGTGCTCGACCATCTTGACGAGAAGATCCATGGAGGTGACCTCGGTTCGGGCGGGCAGCCGGAGGCCGCCGGGTGGGTGGAAGTGGACGCCGTTCGGTGAGTCCAGCTGGATGGGTCGGTGCGGCTGCTTGCGCCAGGCCGCCGGCCCTGCGCCGTACGCCCGCTGGAACGCCCGCGTGAACGCCTCGTTGCTGGAGTAGCCGGCCTCGACCGCCACGTCGAGGACTCCGCGTTCGCTCGTGAGCAGCCGGTATGCCGCTCGCTCGAGCAGCACCCGCCGCCGGAACCGGGCCGGCGTCTCACCCGCGGTCGCCACGACGACGCGGTCGAAGTGGAAGCGCGACAGGTACGCCAACGCTGCGAGGTCCTCGCCTCGGTCGTCGTGCTCGTCGAGCCGCGACGCCAGCGCGTCGACGAACGTGACGAAGGTGTCCGGTTGGCTGTTCACCATGTCATCGTCACCTCCCCCTGGGCACGCTCTCTTGATCGTTCTTGCTCAGCCGAGCACGGATCGCAACGCCTCGCTGAGCGCGCGGCGGTCGGCCCGGGACAGGGGGACCTCGAGCACGCGGATGCCTGCCGCGCTCTCGGCCAGCGCCGACCGCAACCGGTCGATGTCGCCGACCCGTTCGTACGCCGTCCCGGTGGCGGTGCATAGCACGGCCAGGTCCACACCGTGCGGCGTCCCGAAGACGCGCTCGTAAGAGCCCGCGTACGCCGGATCGCCCTGCTCGAGCGTCGAGAAGATCGCGCCACCGTCGTCGTTGGCCACCACGATCGTGAGGTCGGGGCGAGGCTCGTCCGGCCCGAGCAGGAGTCCGTTCGAGTCGTGCAGGAACGTGAGGTCGCCGAGATAGGCCAGTGCGCGGGAGGAGCGACGACCCAGGGCAGCTCCGACGGCCGTCGACACGGTGCCATCAATGCCCGCGAGGCCACGGTTGCCGATGACCAGGCGACGTTCGCCGGCCGGGTAGGCGGTCGTCATGATGTCGAGATCTCGTACCGGCTGTGACGAACCGACGACGAGGAGACCTTCGGCCGGTACCGCTTCTGCCACGGCGCGGGCGACCTGCAGGGGAACGCCATCGGGGCCGGCGGCCACCGCGTCCACGCCGGTCGACACCTCGGCGTCGGCAAGACGCCAGGCGTCGATCCAGTCATCGGCGTCGGGCCGCTCGGCGGCGGGCATCAAGTCGAGGTGGCGGGCGACCCGGCCCGGGTCAGTGCAGATCCCGCCGCTCCCGCGGACCGAGACGACCTCGAGGTCGGAGCGCGAGATCAGCTGCATCACCGGCCGGGACAAGGTCGGGTGCCCGGTCACGACGACGCGCTCGATGTCGCGGCCAAGCGGACCGTCGACCAGGAGCCTGGCCGTCCGCAGGGCATGGGTGCCGGTCCGTGCCCCCGACGTGGGTTCTGCGAGCAACGGCCAGTTCCCCTGCTCGGCGAGGAATCGCGCCGGTGGACCCGCGTCGTCGCCGGCGACCACCACCGTGCGTGGTCCCGCCGGGAGCACCTCGACCGCCGGGTCGTCGCCGCGTTGCCAGCGGTAACCGGGCTCGGCTGTCGGCGCCGGCTCGGCAGCAAGATCGGTGAGCAGCGGGCCGGGCTCCGGGAGGAGAGGCTCGGCGAACTGCAGGTTGACGTGACCCGGCCCCGGCCGCCGTACCGCGACCCCGATCGCGCCGACCGCCGCGGCGACGTCACCTACGGCCACGTCGACGCACGGAACGCGTTGCCCGAGCAGACCTGGCTGGTCGGTGGTCTGGTTGGCGCCGGTCCCCCGCAACGCCGCAGGGCGGTCGGCCGACAACACGATGACGCGTTCGCCCACGTGCGTTGCCTCCAGGACCGCGGGGTGCAGGTTGACCACGGCCGTCCCAGAGGTGGTGACGACAGCGACGGGGCGATGTGCACCCTTGGCCAGCCCGAGAGCCAGGAAGCCGGCGCTCCGCTCGTCGATCCGTACATGCAGCCGGAGCAACCCGGCCCGGTCGGCCTCGTGCAGCACCAGGGCCAGCGCGGCCGAGCGCGATCCGGGCGCGAGCACCACGTCGGTGACGCCGCCACGACGGAGCTCGGTGACGACGGCCACCGCGAGCTCAGCAGACTGGTTCATCAGCGCCGATCCTCCAGGTAGGCCAGGCACCCGGCCAGTCGCTGCTGCCACCGGGCGGTCGTGCCTGAGTCTGCCCGGACCGCCTCGATCGCAGCATCATCGGGTTCGATGCGGCGTACGTCGAGACCGCCGTCGAAAGGTCGTACGGACTCGGTCACCACGTCAGAGGAGAACATCGAGGTGGTGGCCAGGCCGCAGGCATAGGACAGGTCCGGCAGCGCGGCCGCAAGGGCAACTCCGGCCGCGATCCCGACCGACGACTCCAGCGCCGACGACACGACAACGGGCATGCCGAGGTCCTCGGCGAGCCGCAGGCACGCACGTACGCCCCCCAGCGGTTGCACCTTGAGAACGGCGATGTCGGCCGCGCCGAGTCGCCTGACCCGCGCCGGGTCAGCAGCCCGCCTGATGGACTCGTCGGCAGCGATGGGTACGTCGACACGCCGGCGGACCAGAGCGAGGTCCTCGACGGAGGCGACCGGCTGCTCGACGTACTCCAGGTCGAACGCCGCCAGGACGCCGATGGCCTGGACAGCCTCGCCGACACTCCAGCCACCGTTCGCGTCGATGCGCAGCCTGCCCCCGGGGCCAAGGGCATCCCGGACGGCCTCGACCCGGGCGACGTCCGCATCGAGTGACTGACCGCCTTCGGCCACCTTGACCTTGGCGGTGCGACAGCCATGCGGCCCGAGCACGATCGCTCGGGCCTGTCCGGGTTCGACCGCCGGAACCGTGCAGTTGACCGGGATCCGGTCGCGGCGCGAGCTGGGGAACGGCAGGTCGGCGGCCTCGAGTGCCGATGCCAACCATGCCGACGACTCCGCGACCCCGTAGTCCCAGAACGGGCTGAACTCGCCTACTCCTGCAGCGCCGCTGATCAGCATGCCCTCGCGGTGCTCGACGCCGCGGAACCGCACGTTCATCGGCAGCGAGAACACGTCGATCCGCCGGCCGTCGAGATCGGTCACTGCTGCTCCGCCGCGAGCTCGGCCAGACGGTGGCGGTCCACCTTGCCCGACGTCAGCATCGGGAGGGCGTCGACCAGCGTCAGCCGCCGTGGCGCCCACGCGCGCGGGTGTGCGGCCGCGATGAAGTCCCGAATCTCCACCAAGGTGGGGGTCGCGGCTCCGCGCTGGACGACCGCCACGATCTCGACCCCCCATTCGGCGTCAGGGCGCGTAGCAACCGCAGCAAGCTCCACGCCGGGCATCTCGTTGAGCCGAGCCTCGACCTCGGCGACAGGGACGTTCACACCGCCTGTGACAACCACGTCGTCGGTGCGGCCGAGCACGACCAGGTGACCGTCGTCGTCGAGACGGCCGCGGTCGGCCGTGTGGAACCACCCGTCGCGCAGTACGGCCTCGGTCAGCTCGGGCCGACCGTCATACCCGTCGAACAGCACGGGACCGCTGAGCCGGATCTCCCCGTCGCGGCCGAGCGCCATCGCGACCCCGTCGAGCGGAACACCGTCGTAGACGCAGCCACCACAGGTCTCGCTCATGCCATAGGTCCTCACGACGCTGACACCACGCTCGCGCGCAGCCTCGAGAAGGCTGACGGGG
>JANLYC010000101.1:0-5820 GCA_031365435.1 Nocardioidaceae bacterium | reverse complement strand
GCGGTCCCCCGAACGACGCGTTCCTGGTCGAGTTCGAGCGCAGCCTGACGTAGCCGGCGCTCAGGTGAGGCCCTTGTCGGACAGGAACTGGGCCGCGACATCCTCCGGCTTCTGCCGTTCGACGTCGACCTTGGCGTCCATCGCTGCGAGGTCGCCTGTGGTCAGAGCGGCCGAAAGCTTGTCGAACATGGCCGGCAGATCGGGGTTGGCGTTGAGGAAGTCGGTGTTGACCGCGGGGGTGAGGTTCTGCGCGGGCTGCATGCCCTTGTCGTCCTCGAGCAAGACGAAGCCCGCCGCGGCCAGGGTGCCGTCCGTCGTGCCCGTCTCGCCCATCTGTACTTCGCCGCTCTTGACTGCAGCCTTCATCTGGGCGCTCCCGAACTCGAGTGGCACGAAGTCGCTGATGTCAATTCCGTAGATGTCCTTCAAGCCGACGCCACAGTCGGAACGACCTTCGCAGTCCGGTGGCGCCGCGAGCTTGATGGGCTGCCCGAGACCGGCCAGGTCCGACAACGTCGTGAGGTTGTTGTCGGTGGCGAACTGCTCGGTCACGAAGAACGCGTTCTGGTTCGTGGCATCCGACGGCGGCAGGATCGAGATCCCCTTCTTCTCGGCCAGCGGCTTGAGTGCGGCCAGCGTCGCTTGCGGGTCGTTGCTCGACACCAGCGGGGCGTCGGGACCGTTCTCTGCGGTGTTGAGGTAGTCGGTGATCCCCGCCAGGTAGTCGGGCACGATGTCGACGCTGCCCTTGCTCAGCTGTCCGATGTAGACGTCGCGGGTCGTCACCAGCTTGGTGGTCACCGTGTAACCGGCGTTCTCCAGCAGCTTCTGGTAGATCGCGGCGAGGATGCGGCTCTCGGTGAAGCCCTGGCCCCCGACGGTGACGTTGCCCTTATCGGTGCTGGTCGAGCTGCCGCCACCTTGACTTTCGAGGGTCTTGCTGTTGCCGCACCCTGCGGCCGCGGCGAGAGCGACGCCGGCGAGCGCCAGGCCGATGATGCGCTGGATCCTCATGTGTGAACCACCTTCTGTGTCCCGCGAGCCAACGGCGCGCGCGTGTCCGATGGGCACCCATGGGCTGGCACCCGCCCCTACAGAAGCACCCAGCACCGCCACCCGCAAGCAGAGGCGTCCTTACGAAACGATCACGATGCCTGTCGGCGGGCTCTCCGCATCGGGTCGAGGGCTCGCTCGGCCAGCACCGCTACACCCTCGAGGATCAGGGCACCACCGGCGACCAGGATGGCACCGGCGACGACCTCAGCCGTGCGTTGCTGAGCGAAGCCTTCGGTGATGATTCGGCCCAAACCAGGACCTGCCACCAGCGCTGCGATCGTCGCGGTGGCCCACACCTGGACCAACGCGAGTCGGATGCCCGTCAGGATCACGGGCATGGCCAGGGGGAGCTCGATCCCGAAGAACATCTGTCGGCCTGTCATGCCCATCCCGCGAGACGCTTCGACGATGTCGCGGTCGACTTCGCGCACGCCGACGTACGCGTTCGTGATGATCGGCGGGAGGGCGAACAGGACAAGGGCGATCAAGGTGGCAAGTCCGGCGCGCCCGTACGGACCGAACTCGGCCGCGCCCACCGGCCCGATCGACAAGACCAGCAGCACCGCGAACACGGGCACCGCCCGGCCGACGTTGGACACGTTGACGGCGAGGAACCCACCGCGTCCCTGGTGGCCGAGGAAGAGGGCGATCGGAAGCCCGGCGACGACAGCGAGGACCAGGCTCGTCACGGTGAGCAGCAGCTGCTGCACGAAGAAGGTGCTGATGCCGTTCGTGCCGCTCCAGTTGCTTGCGTCGGTCAGATAGCGGAGGGCGTCGGCGAACATGTCAGGCCGCCTGTCCGGTGCGGGTCCACGGGGTGAGCACCCGCTGTACGACCACGAGGATGAGGTCGAGCACGACGGCCAGGGCCACACACAAGACGCTCGCCGCGAAGATCTGGGCCTTGAACTGGTTACCGACAGCCAGCAGCAGGAGGTTACCCAGGCCGCCGTACGCGACGATCGAACCGATGGTTGCCAGGGCAACGGTCGACACGGTGGCGACGCGCAGCCCGGCCATGATGACAGGCAGAGCCAGCGGCAGCTCGACCTTGAAGAGGAGCCGAACAGGGCCGTAGCCACAGCCGACGGCCGACTCGCGGACGTCGTCGGGGACGCCACGCAGACCTGCCAGCACGTTGCGCACCAGGATCGTCAACGAGTACAGAGCGAGACCGATGATCACCGTGGTGGGGGTCAGCCCGGTCCACGGAAGCAGCAGCGAGAACAGCGCCAGCGAGGGAATCGTGTAGATGATCGTCGTCCCGCCGACGACGAGTCCCTCCAGTCTTCGGTAGCGGCGGGCGAGGAGCGCGAGCGGAAGTGCGACGACCAGACCCAGGGCTACCGAGACCACGGTGATCCACACGTGCTGGACGGTGGCGTCGACGAGGTCGGAGCGGTACTGGACCCAGTAGTGCCCGCAGATCCAGGAGTTGTCGACGTAACACTGGGGAACGGAGATGTCGCTCTGGGAGGCCGGGCCCGTGGCGTGGACGGACGCCGACGAGGCTAGGCCGCTCGCCAGGTATGCAGCGGCGGCGGCCAGTAGAGTCACGGCATGAACGCTACCGAAGATGTGATGATCCGGCTGCAGGGCGTCGGCAAGACGTACCCCGGCGGAACGGTAGCGGTGCAGCAGCTCGATCTCGACGTACGGCGTGGTGAGCTGGTGACCCTCGTCGGCCCCTCCGGCTGCGGGAAGTCGACCACGCTGAAGATGATCAACCGCCTCATCGAACCGACCACCGGCCGGATCGAGCTCGACGGCAAGGACGTCACCCACATCAACCCGGTCGCCCTCCGGCGCCGGATCGGCTACGTCATCCAGCAGATCGGGCTGTTCCCTCATCAGACGGTCCGGGCCAATGTCGCAACCCTTCCCAAGCTGCTCGGCTGGGACAGGAAGAGGACCAACGAACGCGTCGACGAGCTGTTGGAGACCATGGGCCTTGACGTGGCGACGTTCGCGGATCGCTACCCGTATCAGCTGTCCGGTGGCCAGCGGCAGCGGGTCGGCGTGGCCCGCGCCCTGGCTGCAGACCCCGACGTCCTGCTCATGGACGAGCCGTTCGGTGCGGTCGACCCGATCGTCAGGACCCGGCTGCAGGACCAGTTCCTCGAGATCCAGGACACGCTCGCCAAGACCGTCGTGTTCGTGACCCACGACATCGAGGAGGCGGTACGGCTGGGTGACCGGGTCGCGGTCTTCGAGCCCGGTGGCCGGCTGGCGCAGTTCGACACGCCGGCGCGGGTGCTGGGCGAACCGGCCGACGACTTCGTGGCGGAGTTCGTGGGGGCGGATCGTGGGTTGCGCCGGTTGGCGGTCACCGCGATCGAGGCGATCGACCTCGTCCGGCCGCCCGTCGTGCATGACACCGACACGCTGGCCGAGGCGCACCTGTCGATGGACGCCGAGGACGCGCGTTGGGCCGTCGTGCTGGACGCGAGCGACAACCTGCGCGGCTGGGTGGCCGCGGAGGACTGTGCCGGCGCCGGGGTGGTGGCCGACCGCGGCCAACGCATGGACGCCTGGGTCGACAAGGACGCTTCGCTCAAGGACGCGCTCGCGACGATGCTGCAGTGGGACGCTGGGTGGGTGGCCGTGCTCGAAGGCGCTCAGTTCCTCGGCGTACTCACTCCCAACACGTTGCACGAGGCACTGCGCAGGTCCGTGGGTGCCGACCACGAAGGGCTCGAGCTGGCGGACGTAAACGTCTCGACGACAGGCCCCCTCCACTAGCGCGCTCTTTCCTTGTGGCCCTCCGCGTTTGCCTAGTGAACTAGGCAAAGGTCCACTGCCCACGGCATACGCGCCTAGTGCACAGGCCAGCTGGCTTGTGAACTAGGCAAACGCGGACGGTCAGGCTTGTTGGCGACGGCCCTCGAGGAGAACTTCGTGGGCGCGGCTCTCCCACGCAAGCAGGTCGACGATCGTCGGCAGGTCGGCGGCTTCGGGTATGCCGACGCCCGCCAGCGCCTCGTCGTCGTGCAGGAAGAACGGGTTCTCGTCGACCAGCAGCTCCTCGAACATCGCTGCGATCCGCTCTTCGGCCTCCGCGGCACGCTTGCCCTCGAGCTGAGCCTCGTTCTCGGCCTCGGCGGCCCGGGCCTCGGCCAACCGGATCGTGCCGCTGAGCTCGATGATCGCGGAGTCGCGGCGAGCGATCCGCTCGGTCATGGTCGCGGTGAAGGCAGCATGCTCGGTGTGGGTCCTGGTCATCGCGTCGCCGAACTCGCGCGAGAGCGCCGCGCGGTCGCGGGCTGCCGCCCGGCGCGTGTGCGTCACCTCGGTGTAGACCAGTCGCGCAGCCGTGGCCCCGAAGAGGAGCGACACGACGGCCGCGGCACCGGTGGACGTCGACGTCGTGACCGCGAACCCGACCGCGGTGGCGGCTGCGACCAGGAGCAGCACCGCCACGGACACCCGGACGCTGCGTTGGTTTCGTCGGCTAGCAGACATGCCGGACATGCTATTCGTCGTCATCGCGCGGAACGCGGCAGGCGCGCTCAAGCAACAGCGCAGAAATCACAATGGTCACTCCAGTCACAGCAGCCACGATGCCCCGAATCACCCGCTCATGGGGCAGCTCAGCGTCCATCCGGTCGACAAAATGCAGTACAAAGCCGGTGTAACCGCCCGCGACCAGGGCACCCACGACCGAGCTGGCCTTCGCGAAGAGCAGGAAGCTGACGGCGAGGTGCGGGTCCATCCGCCGCCGTTCCCGGTGGATCACGTAGTAGGTCCACCAGCCCAGCACGACGTTCGCGACCGCGATCGCGGCCAGTGCGACCACCGCGGTCCACTGGATGCGCGGCGCAGAGGAGGTGGCGCTCAACCGCTCCGAGAGCACCGCCATGGCGTACCCCAGGAGCCCACCGACGACAAACGCGAGCGCCAGCAGCCGCAGGGGCGTCGGCATGATCGACCCCTGCGGAGGATCCTGCTGCGGACGACGGGGTGACGAACGAGGTGACACGGTGCGTGCAGGCTCAGGACTCGAGCTCGAGGTCACCGCGTCGTACGACGCCTGACGAGTCGAGGTCTGACAGGAGGTCGGCGATCTTGCCCTTGCCCGGGATCTGCGCATGCCCGTCGATCTCGAGCCAGGGCACGAGCACGAACGCGCGCTCGTGCGCCCGCGGGTGCGGCAGGACGAGCTCATCGGTCTCGGACAGCCTGTCACCCACGACGATCAGGTCGACGTCCAGCGTGCGGGGCGCGTTCGGCTCCGCCCGCTCCCGGCCGAAGGCCGACTCGACCGCCATGGCCCGGTCGAGCAACGTCGTCACCGACAAGGTGGTGTCGGCCAACATGACGGCGTTGAGGAAGCTCGGTGAGCCCTCCGGTGCCCCCACCGCCACGGTTTCGTAGACCGACGAAACAGCGACGACGTGGACGTCCGGGGTGTCGGCGAGGGCGTCGATCGCACCCTGCAGGTTGGCCAACCGGTCACCGACGTTGCTGCCGAGTCCGATGACTGCGGGCCGGATCGGCCGCATCTCACCGGTCAACGTGTCGGGGTCGATGATGTGCGGGTTGGGCGTCTCAGTCATCTCGGCTCCGATGGATAGTCAGGCACACGTCGTCGAACGGGACGGTGATGGGTGCGTGGGGCTTGTGGACGGTGACCTCGCCCCAGGTCACCGGCGACTCGGCCAGACAGATCTCGGCAAGTCGTTGGGCCAGGGTCTCGATCAGGTCGACAGGATCAGTCGTGAGCGCGGCATGCAGCCGCTCGGCCAGTTCGCCGTAGTGGACGGT
>JANLYC010000270.1:0-5282 GCA_031365435.1 Nocardioidaceae bacterium | reverse complement strand
TCGTCGTCGGGATGCGCGTGTACGTGCATCAGCCGCAGGCCTTCGCTCACTACCACACCTCGTTCATCGACGTTCATCATCATTCGAGCCAGCTGGACCCGGTTCCTCACACGCACCGCGCACCACCAGGGTGTGAGGCGGTGCGTGCACCGGGACACAATGGTGTCAGGGAGCACGACCGGTCGCGACCTTAAATACAGCGACCAGGCGCCCCCCTCCTACAACCATGACGAGCGAGGACCATTCCCGGTGACTTCCCCGTGACTACCTCAGATCCCGGCGACGGCCCCGAGGCCGGGCCAGTTCGTGTGCGGCAGACGATGGATGAGCGGTACGGCCTCCGCACACCTAACCAGCGTCGCCTCACGCTGGTGCTGGTAGCCGCGGTCGTGCTCGCGCTGCTGGGCTGGCTGGGTTGGGCCGCCTGGGCGCAGAGCCGGGCGGATGTCGGCGGCCGGCTGCACTCGTACGAGGTCGTGTCGTCACATCAGGTCCGGGTCGTCGTCGACCTGACGCGCCGAGACGGCCAGGCGGTGGTCTGCGACGTGACGGCGCAGGCGGCGGACCACTCGACGGTCGGCGAAGCCCAGGTTCGGGCGCCCGCCGGCTCAGACTCCGTGGTGAGCGTCACGGCCGTGATCCGGACCGATCGGGAGGCGACCTCAGCCAGCGTCTCCAACTGCAGACCTGGTGCATGACCAGGCGTTTTGCCGTTGCGCACCCCATCCGAGGTGCGCGGAGTTTGCGGAAATCGCGGCGATCTTTGGTAACCTCGACGTTTCCCCAACGGGGCCTGCGACTGAGTTCTCAGAAGTTCTGAACCAGTGCCGCGTGCCCGTAACCAAGGAGCACAACCCGTGACACAGCCCACCACTGAGACCGTCATCTGGCTCACCCCGGAGGCGTACGACCGTCTCCAGGCCGAGCTGGAGCACCTCAAGGGGCCTGCTCGCAGCGAGATCTCGCAGCGCATCGCCGACGCACGCGAAGAAGGCGACCTGCGTGAGAACGGCGGCTACCACGCCGCCCGCGAGGAGCAGAGCAAGGCCGAAGCGCGGATCGTGCAGCTCGAGGACATGCTCAGCCGGGCCAAGGTGGGCGAACAGCCCGACGGCGACGACGGCACCGTGTCTGCCGGCATGCAGGTCACGGTCAAGTTCGACACCGGCGACACCGAGACGTTCCTGCTCGGGGCGCGCGAGGTGCTCGCCCTCGACGACAACGTCGACGTGAGCGTCTACTCCCCGCAGTCACCGCTCGGTGCCGCGATCGTCGGCAAGAAGCCGGGCGAGAGCGCCTCGTTCGCCGCTCCCAACGGCAAAGACATCAACGTCGAGATCGTCGACGCGCACCCGTTCGCCAGCTGAGGTTCGCGTACGTGACGTTCAGTAGACCGTGACCTCGTAGCCCCGGTCACGAAGTCTCGCCAACACCATCTCGCGGTGCTCCTGACCGCGCATCTCCATCTGCAGGACGACGTCGACCTGGTCGAGCGGTAGCGACTCGGAGTTCCGCTCGTGCACCACGTCGAGCACGTTCGCGTCGGCAGCGCTGAGCTCTGAGAGAAGTTTCACCAGGCCGCCGGGTCGGTCGGAGATACGACATTGCATCGAGAGATAGCGGCCCTGTGCGGCCATGCCGTGCCGGATCACCCGCATCAGCAGGATCGGGTCGATGTTTCCTCCAGACAACACAGCGACCACGGGACCTTCGAAGTCGTGCGGATGGTCGAGCAGCGCAGCGACCGCGGCAGCACCGGCCGGCTCGACCATGACCTTGGCGCGTTCGAGCAACGCCAGCAGGGCGGTGGACAGCGACTCCTCGGACACCGTGCGGATCTCGTCGACATACCGGCAGATCGCGGCGAAGGGCACTGCGCCGGGACATCCGACTGCGATGCCGTCTGCCATGGTCGCCATCTCGGTCAGCGCAACCGGATGGCCCGCCTTCAGGGACGCGGGGTACGCCGCCGCCGACTCAGCCTGCACGCCGATCACCCGCACGTCGGGACGCAGCGACTTGATGGCCGTGGCGATGCCGCCCAGGAACCCACCGCCGCCGGTCGGGACCACGACCGTGCGCACATCCGGCCGTTGCTCGAGGATCTCGAGGCCGCAGGTGCCCTGGCCGGCCACGATGTCGACGTGGTCGAAGGGATGGATCAGCACGGCTCCCGTCTCGGCTTCGAAGGCGTGCGCCTCGACCAGGCACTCGTCGATGGTGTGTCCGACGAACCGCACCTCGGCGCCGTAACCACGAGTCGCCTTCTCCTTGGGGATAGGTGCGCCGTTGGGCATGAACACCGTGGACTTGATGCCGAGCAAGGAGGCAGCGAGGGCAACCCCCTGGGCGTGGTTGCCGGCGCTGGCCGCCACGACGCCGCGCGCTCGCTCCTCGTCGCTGAGCCGGCTGATGCGAAGGTAGGCGCCGCGGATCTTGAACGAGCCCGTCCGCTGCAGGTTCTCGCACTTCAAGGACACCTTCTGCCCGGTGAGTGCGTCCAGCCAGCGCGACCCCTCCATGGGTGTGACCAGCGCCGTGCCGCGCAGCTCCTCCCGAGCAGCTTGGATCTGCGCCAACGTGACCTCCGGCACAGCGGGGGTCGCGCGGGAAGGTTGAACAGCGTCATCGGTGTTCATGTCAGAAGACTAGAGCGCGAGATCATCATCTGATCGACCGCCGGCCGTAACACCGCTGTCATGCGCGGCGGCAACGATGGAACCGTCCGCACCGCACCATCTTCCAGGAAGCCCACCATGACCACGAAGAGCCCCTTGCTCACCAGCCTCGACGCTCTCCACGCGGAGTACGTCGACCGCATCAACCGCGCGATGAACGACGACCAGCTGGACAACGTCCACGCCTTCGCTGCGGCATATGACGAGGAAGCGACCCGGCTCGTGGCCGAGCACGACGGCCTGACCCACCTGTTGCCCTTGCAGCGCCAGCGTCCGGCCCGTCGGTCGGGCCGCGCCGAGCGACTGCGTTGGCTGACGCGCTTCGACCCCTTTGTCCGTGGGCGTGGCAGCCGCAACCACTCCTGACAGTCACCTCACGTACACCGCGTCGAACGGTTGCACCTCCGGTCCGACCTGCGGCGGCAGACTAATTTGCATGAGCCATACATCTAGTTATATGCTTGCGCCATGCAACCAACTACCTTCCCCCGGGAGGAGCCGCAGTCTCCCGAGGAGGCCGTGATCGGCCTGCTCATGCAGGCAGGTCGACGGCTTCGCACTCGACACCCCGAGGACCAGGTCGACCCGTCGACCTTCCCCCTCGCCAAGCAGCTGATGTGCCACGACGGCATGCGGCTGTCCGACCTTGCCGCCAAGGTCGAGCTCGACGCCTCGACCGTGAGCCGGCAGATCAAGCAGCTCGAGGACAAGGGGCTGGTCGAGCGCACCGCTGACCCGGACGACGGCCGCGCCAGCCTGATCCAGCTGAGCCCAGCGGGCCACCGCACGATGCAGGCCGCCTTCCACCGCCGCTTCGAGCGCATCAAGGCTGTGCTCGAGCCGTGGAGCCAGCAGGACAAGGACCTCCTCCAAGAACTTCTCAGCCGCCTCGCTGCCGACCTGCGCGAGGCCAACGACCGTCAAGAAAGCAGCGTGTCCGTATGACGCAGACCCAGACGCCGGATGCACAGGGCTACCTGACCCATCGCCAGATCCTGGTGGTGATGGGTGGCTTGATGGCCGGCATGTTCCTCGCCGCGCTCGACCAGTCGATCGTCGGCACCGCACTCCCCCGCATCACCAGCGAGCTCGGTGGACTCAGCAAGCTCTCGTGGGTCGTCACGGCCTACCTGCTGATGCAGACCGCCTCGACTCCGCTCTGGGGCAAGATCTCGGACCTGTACGGGCGCAAGCTGATCTTCCAGGCCGCGATCATCACGTTCCTCGCCGGCTCCATGCTGTCCGGCTTGGCGCAGAGCATCGAGGAGCTCATCGCGTTCCGCGCCGTTCAAGGACTTGGCGGCGGCGGCCTGTTCGCACTCGCGCTGGCCACGATGGGGGACGTCGTCCCGCCTCGCGAGCGTGGCCGTTACGGTGGTTACTTCGGGGCCGTCTTCGGCACGTCCAGCGTGCTCGGCCCGGTGCTCGGTGGCTTCTTCACCGACGGCCCGGGATGGCGGTGGATCTTCTACATCAACATCCCGATCGGCATCGCGGCTCTCGTGATCACGTCGGTTGCGCTGAAGATCGAGCACGTGCGTCGCGACCACTCGATCGACTACGCGGGGGCAGCAGCCATCGTCGGCGGCGTCAGCTCGTTCCTGTTGTACGCGACGTGGGCAGGACCTGATCACGGCTGGGGATCCCCGCTTGGGCTCGGTCTCGTCGCTGCCGGGGTCGCACTGACCGCGCTCTTCGTGTTCGTCGAGTCCCGGGCGTCCGAGCCGATCATCCCGCTCGAGCTCTTCCGGATCTCGGTCTTCCGCACCAGCAACCTGTACAGCTTCATCATCGGCTTCGCCATGTTCGGCGGCATCATCTTCCTGCCTGTCTACCTGCAGGTGGTGAAGGGTATGAGCCCCACTGAGTCCGGCCTGGCGCTGCTACCGATGGTGGTCGGGATCTTCTCCACCTCGATCTCGTCCGGGATCCGGATGAGCCGGACCGGGCACTACAAGATCTTCCCGATCCTCGGTGCAGTCACGGTGATCGGCGCGTTGTTCATGGTCTCGGTCCTGACCGCGAGCTCCCCGTACTGGCAGGCCGCCGTGTCGTTCTACGTGTTCGGTGCCGGTCTCGGCTTCAGCATGCAGATCATCGTGACGATCGTGCAGAACGCCGTCGACCGACGGCACATGGGCACGGCCACCAGCTCGGTCGCGTTCTTCCGGTCCATGGGCGGAACGTTCGGCGCGGCGGTCTTCGGCGCGATCTTGTCCAGCCGGCTCGCCGTACATCTGGCTGACTTGCTCCAGGGCGCTCCTCGCGGTGTGGTCCCCGCCGGCGACATCACCGGCAACGTGCAGAAGATCCAACAGCTGCCGGAACCCGTGCACGGCCTCGTGCTCCAGGCGTTCTCCGACTCGCTGCACGACGTGTTCCTGTGGGCCATCCCCGTGGTCGTGCTCGCGCTCGCGGTCTCGTTCTTCATCAAGGAGGTCCCGCTCAAGGCGCGTGAGGTCCCGGCAGATGAAGCTGGTGCCGCAACCGAGGAGATCGCCCTCACCCACTGATCGCGCAGTTGTGCGAAATTGTGGGGGGGAGATCCCCCCCCCCCGAAGGCAAAGCGGGGGGGGGGGGGGGTGGGCGCGGCCGGGTGGGGGG
>JANLYC010000262.1:0-1501 GCA_031365435.1 Nocardioidaceae bacterium | reverse complement strand
CCGGCTGAAGCACGACTGGCCGCAGCGCACGCATCGGCTGCTCGACGCCGCCGAAGCCGTCCTGGCCCGCCGTGGTTGAGGGCGCCATCTGGATGCTCTGATCGGTGGGGTCACAGGTGCTCGACACGTGGACCCTCCATCCGGTGCCGGGTGTCGAGGATCGCGCGGGCGTGCCGGGCAACCAGGTCGTAGTCGAAGGCGTCGTGGTCGGTGACGAGCACGACGAGGTCGGCGCGGTCGAGCTCGGCGGCGGTGACCTCCACCCGGCGTACGGGCCCGTCGTGGTGGTCCGCCACCACGTGCGGGTCGGCCACCACGACGTCGGCGCCCTCGGCCCCGAGCTGGGTGACGAGCCGGGACGCCGGCGACTCGCGGGCGTCTCCGGAGTTCTTCTTGTACGACAGGCCGAGGACCAGGATCCGGGCGCGACTCACGGCGATGCCGTGCTTGTTGAGCAGCCGGGCCGCGCGAGCCGCGACGTAGTCGGGCATGTGGTCGTTGACGTCGTTGGCCAGCTCGACGAACCGGAAGGACCGACCCAGTCGTTGGCGCACGGTCCAGGACAGATAGCTCGGGTCGATCGGCAGGCAGTGGCCGCCGACACCGGGACCGGGGGTGAAGCGCATGAAGCCGAACGGCTTGGTGCCTGCGGCGTCGATGGCCTCCCAGACGTCTATGCCGAGGGCGTCGGCAAACATCGCGAGCTCGTTGACCAGCGCCACGTTGACGTGCCGGAACGTGTTCTCCAGCAGCTTGGCGAGCTCGGCGGCCGCCGGTGACGAGACGGGGACGGTCGTGGTGACGATGCCGTCGTAGAACTCCTGCACGCGGGCGAGGGATTGTGCGTCGATGCCCGCGACCACCTTGGGGGTGGTCTGAAGCGTCCAGGTCCGGTTGCCCGGGTCGATGCGCTCGGGGCTGTAGCCGACCGAGAAGTCACGCCCCGCGGTGAGACCGGACCCGTTCTCGAGCAGCGGCACGAGCAGTGACTCGGTGGTGCCGGGGTAGGTGGTCGACTCCAGCACCACCAGGCACCCCTGCGTGACGAAAGACGCCAGCATGGCTGCCGCCGACTCGATGAAGCTCAGGTCTGGCGCGCCCTCGCGCAGCGGCGTAGGAAGTGTGATGAGGGCGACGTCGAAGCCCTCGCACGCGGCGGGGGAGTCGGTGATGGAGTAGCGACCGGAGGCGAGCGCTTCGCGGATCGTGTCGCCGGACACGTCCTCGATGAACGAGTCGCCAGCCGACAGTCGCTTCACCCGGTCGACCGAGGAGTCGAGCCCAGTCACGTCGTGGCCCGCGGCCACCGACAGCATTGCCAGGGGCAGGCCGACGTAGCCCTGCCCGACGACGATAACCTTGTGCCCCGTCGGGGTCGTGGTCATGACAGGCGCCCGGGGACGAGCACGGAGGCCGGGGTGCGTGACTGCAGGGCGGCCCGGCGGTCTTGCACCCACTCGAGCTCGTCGAGCAGGCCGACGGCCAGAGGCACCTGCGGTTC
>JANLYC010000253.1:0-21532 GCA_031365435.1 Nocardioidaceae bacterium | reverse complement strand
GGGCCAGGATCGCTGCCTCCCGCTCCCCCCACCCCCCCCGCGAATTGCGGGAATGTGCCGGGCGAAACGCCGGACTTGACCTGAACTTCCCCGCAATTCGCGGGCGGGAGGACCCTCGCATGTTGGCGGCCGCACAGTCACAGGCGCCGCGCCCGGTCGAGGCGGTGACCGCGGTCCAGCTCACCCTCGACCTCGACGACACCCCAGCGATCACCGAGGCGTCCGGTCTTCCCGAGATGTCGGCGGCCGAACGCGTCCGCGCCGAGCTCGAGATCCTCGGCCTCGACGTGAGCAGCCACGTCATCGAGTTCTACGCCCCGATGTTGCGTGAGCTCGGGGTCACCTGGTCCCGGGACCTGCTGCACCGGCGAAGCCGCTCCGAGCTGCTCGTCGCCGGGGTCAAGGTCGCGACCCAGACCCCACCTATCCGGTCCGGTCGGCGGGTGGTGTTCCTGACCCTCGACGACAGCACCGGTCCGGTCGACGCGACGTTCTTCGAGGACGCGCAGGGCCCGTACGCCGCCACCTTGTTCCATTCCTGGCTGCTCGTGGTGCGCGGAGAGCTGCGGCGTACCGGCCCCAAGGGGGTCTCACTGCGTGCCACCGGGTGCTGGGAGCTGACCACGATGCACGAGGCCTGGAAGCATGGCGGGATCGAGGCGGTGCACGACCTCATGGCCGAGCTGCCGCTCGGGTTCACCGGTGAGCAGGCGGTGCAGGGCGCTGCTGAGAGCCGGTCCACACGGCCGGTGATGTCCGCGCCACCGCGCTTCGACGGTCCTGACACAGCCAGCCCGTCCGATGAACCGGAGCCGAAGGCCGGTGGCATGGGCAGGCGTCGGGTGCTGGTGCATGCCAGCGGGTTCAAGCAGTCGCCGTACGCCGATATCCGTCCAGCCGGTGACGACACCAAGCAGGTTCCGCGCAAGCTCTGGCATAGATCCCCCGGAAGCGCCGGTTGATGACTGAGCGTCGCTCACCCGTCGCGTCGCGGCGTTGTCGTCGTCGCCGATACGCTCCGCTCAAGTATCGACTCCTCCTCTGCCTGGCGATGCATCCCGCTGAGCCTCGCTCACCCGTCGCCTCGCGGCGTTGTCGTCGTCGCCGATACGCTTCGTTCAACGCCAGCCTTGAAGGGGAGTGCTCGTGGTCGAACGCCGGAGCGCGATCCGGGCCGCCGTGGTCTGGGACACCTTGGAGCGGGTGCTCCAGACGCGGTACCAGATGGTGGCGGCAGGAGATGGCCCACGACCCCTCGAGGTGGTCGACCTCGGTGGAGGCACCGGCGGCCTGGCCGTCCGGATCGCCGAGCTCGGCCATCACGTCCTCGTGGTCGACCCCAGCCCTGACGCTCTCGCCTCGTTGGAACGTCGTGCGGCGGAGGCCGACGTCAGCGACGCTGTCCGCGGTGTCCTCGGTGACGCCGCCACACTTCTCGACGTGGTTGCGGCCGGCTCTGCCGACGTGGTGGTCTGTCACGGCGTCCTCGAAGTCGTGGACGTCCCCACCCAGGCGGTGCATGCCGCAGCCTCGGCCCTGTCGTCCGGAGGTGCGCTCAGCCTGCTGGCGGCGCAGCGGTCGGGTGCGGTTTTCGCGCGGGCGGTCAGTGGACACGTCACCGAGGCTCGGACCTTGCTCGCCGACCCGGACGGGCGGTGGGGGCCTGCCGATCCGATGCCGCGACGGTTCACGCGCGACCAGCTCGCCGACCTGCTCGGCGCCGCCGGGCTCACCTTGGCAGAGGTACGCGGGGTGCGGGTGTTCACCGACCACCTCAGCGCAGGGGTCGAGTCGGAGCGGTTCGGCCACGGTGCCGACGAGGCCGCCGAGGCCTGGCGTGCGCTGGAGGCCGAGGTCGCCACGCATCCGGACTTCCTGGCCATCGCCACCCAGCTGCATCTGCTCGCCACCAAACCCTGACGGGAGCCTGTGCCGGCGGTCGAACCTCGTGATCCCGACCACCTCGACCACCGGGGGGGAGCCGTGACGCGGCTGCCGCCTCCGGACCGGTCGGGAGCCAGTTTCGATGAGGCTGCCCGACCTGACGACACGGGCTGCACGATCATCCACGTCGACATGGATGCCTTCTACGCTGCGGTGGCGATCCGTGACCGTCCCGAGCTGCACGACCGGGCGGTCATCGTCGGCGGCGGACACCGGGGTGTGGTGCTGTCGGCGACCTATCCCGCCCGCGAGTACGGCGTTCACTCGGCCATGCCGATGACCCGCGCCCGGCGGTTGTGCCCGCATGCACTGGTGGTCATGCCCGACTTCGACGAAGTCAGCCAGGTCTCCTCGGCGGTGATGGAGACGTTCCGCAGCGTCACTCCGAAGGTCGAGCCGTTGTCGATGGACGAGGCGTTCCTCGACGTCTCCGGGTCGCTGCGTCGTTTCTCCTCGTCGACCGAGATCGGGGAGTATCTGCGCGCCAAGGTCTACGACGAACAGCGCATCACCTGCTCCGTCGGGATCGCCTCGACCACTCAGCTGGCCAAGCTGGCCTCGCGTCGGGCGAAGCCTGACGGCCTCGTCGTCGTACCGCGTGACCAGGTGGTGCCGTTCCTCCATCCCCTCGGTGTCGAGGAGCTGTGGGGCGTGGGGGAGAAGACCGCAGGACAGCTCCACCAGCTGGGGCTGCGGACCGTCGGCGACCTGGCCCATACCCCGATCGGGGTGCTTCGTCGCGCGATGGGACCAGCCGGCGCCCGACTCCATGCGATGGCCTGGGGTGGTGACGACCGGCAAGTGGTGGCCCGACGCGGGCCGGATGAGCCCGAACGCAGCATCGGCCACGACGAGACGTTCCATCGCGACACCGACGACGCCACGGTCATCTTGCGCGAGCTGCTCCGGCTGTCGACCAAGGCAGCATCGCGCATGCGCTCTGCCCAGGTGGCCGGCCGCACCATCACGCTGAAGGTTCGCTTCTCCGACTTCACCACGATCACCCGGTCGCGCACGCTACGGGACCACACGAACCTGACACCGGAGATCTACGCCACGGCCGCAGACCTGTTTACCGGCCTGGGGCTCGAACGGGCTCGGATCCGACTCGTCGGTGTCCGGGTCGAGGGGCTCGTCGACGCCGCCCGCGCCACCCGTCAGCTGGTGCTTGGGGAGCGGCAGTACGGCTGGGAACAGGCCGAGCAGGCCGTCGACCGCGCGGTCGGGAAGTTCGGGACCCAGGCCGTGCGGCCGGCGACACTGCTCAGGTCAGTCCGGCCCTGAGCGCTCAGAGCTGCGAGCGTGGGCTCAGTCCCAGGCACCGTAGACAGTGACGATGAGGGGCTTCTTGCTGGTCAACATCCACAGCTGCCGGGCGTCCTCGATGTACATGTTGATGCACCCGTGGCTGTGGTCGTAGAACGGGTCGGTCATGAACCCCGAACCGTGCAACGCCTCTCCACCGTCGAAGAACTGCGCGTAGGGCATCGGGCTGCCGTCGTACGTCGCCGACTTGTGGTCGACATCGCGGTAATAGACGGTGTGCGTCCCGATCCGGGTCTGACGGTCCGACGCACCGCCCCGGACGAGCCAGGTGTTGCGGTAGTCGCCGTCCTGCAGCAGCACGACCTGGTGCATCGACCGGTCGTAGCACGCGTGCCAACCTGCGCGGCGGCAGATCCTGGGGATCTGGCCACGCTTGCGGATCGTGTCGCGCAGCAGATGTGCCCAGGTGGCGTGGTTGGCCACGCCGTACGCCGTCAGGCCCTCCCGGCGTTGATAACGCTGGACGGCCACCTTGGTCATGCTCCCGAACGTCCCGGTGACCGGCCCGCGGTACACCCGCGCCCAACGCAGCCGATACTGCAGCTCGCGGACGTGCGCGATCTTGTAGACACCCTGGTCCGACATCCCCTCGCGCACGATCTCGCGGGCGAACCGGTCACGCATGGTGAAGCGATGCTGCGGTCCGGCTGCCTGCGCGTGTATGCCGGCCGAGGCGCTGGCGGCAGGGCGCTGCCCCGGCGCAGCCGAGGCAGGCGTGCCGGCCAACAGCCCGACGCCGATCGTCGTTGCGGTAAGGACCCCCAAGAACTTATGCACTGTTCTTCCCTCTTCATCAAGCACGCGGCGTGCTGTGGCTGGAACGGACCCGACGCAGTTCTGGCCGGTGCCATCCGGTCGGCCTAGCCTAGAACCCACCAGGACCAGGTGCTGCCATCAGGCGGACGGTGGGACACCGAGGCGTTCACCGCGGCAACCAGGTCACCCAGGCACCATGTCACGGCAGACCCAGATGGGCACAGAACTCACAGACAGCACGTGGCTGCCCGCATATGTTCAGACGTTCGGGGGACCAATTTGGTTGGCTGGGTTTCGTAGGTCCTCAACCGCGCTTAGACTGAGGTGAACGACCCGACACACCCCTCGTCGGTTGGAGGACATGGTGCCGCTCTCTGAAGAAGAGCAGCGTCTGCTCGAGCAGATGGAAGAAGCGCTCGCCGCTGAGGATCCGAAGTTCGCCTCAGCACTGCGTGGTGCTGCCTCACGGGCGCGCCACAAGCGCATCACTTTCGGCGCCGTCGCGGGGTTCCTGATCGGGATCGCCGTCCTGATGGCCGGCGCGATCAACATGAAGACGTATGTCGCGGTCGGCGGCTTCCTCATCATGCTCGGCTGTGCCTACCTCGCTCTGACGCACTGGCGCAAGATGTCCGAGCCGGAGCTGCCGGACAACGTGCACCCCATCGGCAAGGGCAAGGGGGGCCACGCTCCCAGCAAGCAGGCCGGGTTCATGAACCGGATGGAGGACCGCTGGCGACGTCGCCGCGACGACTACTGAGTCTCCACCGCACCACCTCGCCGCACCCCGGCTGGACCGTTCCGGTCCAGCCGTTCGTCTGTCCGGGCCGGACGAGCGGCCCCCTGCGACTTCGGTCCGCGCCCCGAGCGACCGAGGCCCCGGTCCGGACGGCGTGGTGACTACTCGTCGACCGAACGGAGCCGCGGCATACGCTCGCGGATCGTCCGCCACCCGTTGCGGAGGTCCGGCAGCAGCGAGGCCGGCCAGAGCAGGGCGCGCAGCCGGTGCCGCCGGTCGGCGCGGCGCGAGATCACGGCCATCACCTCGCGGGCGTCGGTCGCGGGGGCGGACGCAGCCGGTAATGACGTGGCGTAGCGGGTGCGCTCCACGACGAGGGCAAGCCGGGCCAGGGCTGCCAGGCCCTCCGCGTCACCCTCGAGCATCGGCTCGACGGCGCGTCGGCGCGCCCGCGGCGTCATCGAGCCGGTCCAGGGCAGCCGGAGGTCGAGGATGTGGTCCCGCAGCTCGGTCCACGCCGACTCCGCCGCGGCGCCCGCCTCGACCGGCCGTGTCATCCGTCGCCGCCTGATCGCGAGCCGGGTGACGGCCGGCAGCATTGCGAGGAGCAGGACCAGCGCTCCTGCGAGCCACCACCGGGACGGAATGGAACCGCCGCTGCTCGGTCCGGACGTGCCGCCCGCGACCGGGTCGGCTGTGGTCCGGCTGGTGTCGCGGGGTTTCTGGGTGGTCGGCGTTGTCTCAGCAGGGGTGTTGACCGTAGGGGTGTTCGGGACCTGGCTGGGGTCGAAGGGAGGCGCCCAGGGTGGGAAGGGGGCTCCGACGCTCGGCGTCGGGTCGAACAACACCCAGCCGATCCCGTCGAAGTAGAGCTCGGTCCATGCGTGCATGCTGTCGGACGTGAAGACCCAGCCGTCGGCGTTGAGTCGCTCGGGCTTGAGGAAACCGACGGTCACCCGGGACGGGATGCCCAGCTCGCGGGCCATCATCGCCATGGTGGCTGAGAAATGCTGGCAGAAGCCCCGACGCTTCGTCAGGAACTTCTGCATCGCCTCGTAGCCGTAGCCGTAGCCGGCATTGAGGTCATACGTGAACTCGCTGCTGTCGCGGAACCAGCTCTGCAGCATCTGCGCCTGCTGGTAGTGGCTGCTCGCGCCGCTCGTCACGGCGCGTGCCAGGTCGCCGACGATCGGCGGGACTCCGGTCGGGACGTTGCCGTAGCGGTGGAGGATCTCGGACGGAGGTCGTCCCGCGTTGACGAGTTGCTCCGCCGTCGGCCGCACCACGGCATACGCGGCGGGATACGTGGTCAGAGCCACGGCCGCGAGGTTGGTGTTGGCGGTGACCGTCTGATCGGACGCGACGTAGGACCAGTCCCCGTTGACCCCTACTGAGCGAATGTCGTACGGCACCGGTAGCCATGAGCTGTCCTGCGGGAAGTCCGCCAACGGATCGATCTGCATCGAGTGGCTGGTGGTCGCGACGAAGCCCTCCAGACCGGTCGGGCCCGGCAGCAGCGAGTTCGCCGGCTGTGTCGTGGACAGGTCGATCGGGCTGACCGTCCAGGCGTTGGGACCCGGCACGTCGAGGACGCTGAGACGCAGGTATGCCGGACGGACGTCCCCGGTGACTCGCAGCAGGTCGACGGGACTGGGGCGCCGGAGGCCGTTGGCCAGGCTGACCATGGGATCGGAGAAGCTCAGCTGCTCGCCGTTCCCGTTGCCGCCGCGGCCGCCGCCGTTGAGCAGGGTGGGGGAGAACACCGGCACGAAGAGCGGGAGGATCACCGCCGACGCCAGCGCCAGGCTCGAGATGCGTCGTCCGGTCGCGGACAGACCCCTGGTGTCGATCCTGGTGTCCTGATCGACCGAGAGATTGCGCGCCACGAGCCTGCCCCAGTGCGCCAACCGGTCACGCTCGTCGATCATCAGCATGGTGACGAACCCCGCCGCGCCGGGGAGGAACGCGAGGAACGGGACACCGTTCGGCAGTGCCGCGACCGGGACGGAGTACAGCGCCAGCAGCGGTAGTCCCGACAGCGGTACACGGTGCAGCGTGACACCGACGAAGTCCACGAGCACCGCGATGAGACCGACGTAGAACACCACGAGCAGAGTGAGTCCGGGACTCGGCGGCGCCGGTGCGGCGTATTTCTGGGCAATGTCCATGGCCGACCGGATTGATGCGTCGAGCCGGTCGACCGTCTGGCCGGTCGGGAGGAGGCCGTACCTCAGCTTCTCCCCGTTGCCGATCAGCATGATCTCGGCCAGCGCCAGCAGCTGTACCGGCAGGATCACGAGTGCTGGGGCACGGGCAGCCCGCAGGCCGGCACCCACCAGGACGACGAGCGCAGCAACGAAGGCGGCGGTGAAGATGAAGCTCTTCTCCGTCAGCGCCGGCAGGAAGGCGAAGGCGGTGAGCACGGTGGCCAACCAGCCCAGCATCGCCGTCCGGTGCCGCTCGTTGAGGGGAACGCTCATGCGGCTGGTCCCTCCTCCCGAGCCCGCTCCTCGGCGGCGAAGTCGCGACCACGTTCTGTGGTGCTCGCCAGGTCTCTCCAGACCGACGGCAGCCGGTCTCCGGGGCCGGCGACGACCACTGCCCACCCGTTCTGGCGCAGCGCCCGCGCCTGCTCGTCGACGGGTGGCACGTCAGCCTCGCCGACCCGGTTCGACCGAGACCAGGCGTCGACATCGACAAGGATGGCGAGTGCCCGACTCGCCCCCGCGCGTAGCGTCGACAACGCGGCCACGTCGGTGGGCGACGTGGCTCCGAGGATGGCGATGACCAGGCCGGACGCGTTGCGTTCGGCCGAGGCCGCCGCGATGTGCGTCCGGGAGGAGGTGTTGACCACCGCGAGAGCGTCCATCAGCAGCTGCATCTCGACCGGGCCGCTCAGTCCGCGGTCGTGCCAGGTTGAGTCGATTCCACGATTCTCGTCGGTGAGGAGCCGGACGGTGAACCCCTGGTCGGCCAGGTGGGAGCCGATCGACGCGCAGGCCGAGACGGCATACTCGAATGAGGACGCCGGTCCCGAGCCCCGATGAGCGACCCCACGGGTGTCGAGCAGGAGGGTGCCGCGGCTCTGGAACGGCTGCTCCTCGCGACGAACCATGAGCTCGTCGGTGCGCGCGGTCGAGCGCCAATGGATGCGTCGGAGGTCGTCTCCGGTGCGGTATTCGCGGACGGTCACGTCCTCGGTCCCGGCGGCAGCGAACGCCCGGGGTCGGTTGTCGCCGGTGCCGGACCAGTCTCCGGACAGCCGAACAGGCGGAAGCGCCACGATCGCGGGCGTGACGACGAGGGTGGCGCGGGCCGTGAACGCTCGGTTCAGTTCGACGAATCCGAACGGGTCGCTGAGGCGGACGGTCAGTGGCCCGATCGGGTAGCGCCCGCGCACCTCCGAACGAACGGTGTAGACCATCGAACGCTGCCAGCGTGGGCGGAGCTGGTCCAGGACGAACCGCGGGCGGCTCCCGAGCACGTAGGGGACCTGGTCCTCGAGCAGCATCAGTCCGGTGGGGACCCGTCCCGGGTTCTGCAGGTGGAGCGACACGGTCGAGGTCTGCCCGCTCTGGACCCGGGTCGGGGAGACCTCTCGAGCGCACGAGAGGAGGTAACGTGCCCGGTTCGCGAGCAGCGCGGTGGCCACCGGCAGCACGATCAGCAAGAGACCGACCCGGAGCAGGTCACGCTGCCCCAGCAGGATCGCGCAGACGCTCGCCGTCACGCCGGCGGAAAGGAACGCGCGTCCCCGGGTCGTCAGGGTCGAGAGGGCAGAGCGCACCGATACCTCAATGACTTTCCGTGGGCGTCGCACCGTCAGGTACAGCGATCTGCCGGAGCAGCGAGGTGATGACCTGGTCGGCGCCCCGGCCACCCATCTGGGCTTCGAGGCCGGTGATGAGACGGTGGGCGAGGACGGGCACGGCCAGCAGCTGGATGTCATCGGGGATGACGTAGTCGCGCGCTTCGAGTGCTGCGTGTGCGCGCGCGGCGCGCACCAGGTGCAGGCTGGCTCGGGGCGATGCGCCGAGCCGCAGGTCGGCAGAGCGGCGCGTTGCCGAGGTGATGTCGATCGCGTAGTTCTTGACGGCCTCGGAGACGTGCACGCTTCGGACGATGTCGACGAGCTTGGCGATCTCGGCGGCGTCGGTGACCGGCTCGAGGTCGTCGAGCGGGTTGGCAGCCGAGTGTGAGTCGAGCATGGCCAGCTCGGACCGCTGGACCGGGTAGCCCATCGAGACCCGGGCCATGAAACGGTCTCGCTGTGCCTCCGGCAGGGGGTAGGTGCCCTCCATCTCGATCGGGTTCTGGGTGGCGATCACCATGAACGGGGCGGTGAGCGGGTACGTCGTCCCGTCGACCGTGACCTGGCGCTCCTCCATGCACTCCAGCAGTGCTGACTGGGTCTTCGGGGAGGCACGGTTGATCTCGTCTCCGACAACGATGTTGGCGAACACACCACCCGGTCGGAACTCGAAGTCGCGGGTGTCGCGGTTGTAGACCGAGACGCCGGTGACGTCGGAGGGCAGCAGGTCGGGCGTGAACTGGATGCGCTTGACGGTGCAGTCGATCGATCGCGCGAGCGCTTTGGCGAGCATGGTCTTGCCGACGCCGGGCACGTCCTCGATGAGCAGGTGACCCTCGGCGAGCAGCACGGTCATCGCCGTGCGGACGACATCTGGTTTGCCCTCGATGACTCGTTCGATGTTGTCGCTGACCCGGCCCGTCACCGAGGCGAGGGTGTCGAAGCTGCTCATCGGTTGCTCCCCTTGGTGGTGGCTGCCCACATACGAATATCCAGATCGCCCGATCCGGAGACCTGCATCTTGGCAACCTCACGGGCCGCACGCGATGACACAACGATAACGATGTGATGACGCGCTGACCGCGGCAGCGGGAAAGAGGCGCTCGACGCCGACACGCGTGGCCCCCGACCTGTCGCCGACATGACCTGTAGGTGAGTCATGCCCCGCCGACCTACATCCGGGGGTGGGTGGCACTTCTGGTGGTGCAGACTTGCGCGAATTGACGACCAAGTGGTGAATCGTGGGGTACTGTGGAGCGCAGTGGAGGAAAGGGAGGTGGATTCAGGTGTTCTTGGGCACCCACACCCCCCGACTCGATGACAAGGGCCGGATCTTCCTCCCGGCGAAGTTCAGGGACGAGTTGTCGGAGGGGCTTGTGGTCACACGAGGACAGGAGCGTTGCCTCTACGTCTGGCCCAGCGCTGAGTTCCGCACGTTCACCGACCAGCTCCGCAAGACGCCGGTCACGAACAAGCCGGCACGTGCCTTCATGCGGATGCTGTTCGCCGGCGCGTCGGCCGAGATGGCGGACCGGCAGGGGCGGGTGACGCTGCCGCCGATGCTCCGCGAGTACGCCGGCCTCACCCGGGACTGCGTCGTCATCGGGGCTTACAACCGGGTGGAGATCTGGGACATGGAGTCCTGGAATGCCTACAGCGCCGAGCAGGAACCGGCGTTCGCGGACTGGTCTGAGGAGGTGCTGCCCGTCGGATCCGCCGAGGTCTGACCAGCCATTAGCCACCACCGCCACCGCCGCTACCACCGGCAGCACCCAGTACGAGTCCGACCGCGTCGTACGCCGAGGTCTCCGGACCGTTCCTCGCCCCCGCTGGCGCACCTTCCCCGGTGCCAGACGGGACTTGGAGCGGTCGGGGACCTGGGCGTACGAACGCCAGCTCGGCCAAGCATCACCACCCGCGAAGCAACCCGAACCAGCCACCGACACACATCAGCGAAGGGTCGACCGCATGTCCAGTTGGGGAGCTGTGGCTCACGAGGAGCCGCCGGCACGCCGGGTCCGAGAAGAGGTCAAGGACGGCGCGGCCGTCGTCGCGCTCACCGCGGTCATGTCCACCGCGGTCTCGATCCTCGTCCTGATCCTCATGAAGCTCGCCGGCTGAGACCGCGATGTCAGAGCCCCGTCACATCCCGGTCTTGCTGGACCGGGTCGTTGCTCTCGTCGCACCGTCACTGCAGGACGAGGGTGCGATCCTGGTCGACGCGACGCTTGGCCTGGGTGGCCACGCGGAGGCAATCCTCGACGCCTGTCCGCAGGCGAGGGTGATCGGCCTCGACCGGGACACCCAGGCCCTGTCGCTGGCCGCGACCCGCCTGTCACGATTCGGTCAGCGGACCACCCTTCGCCATGCCGTCTACGACGAGATCGCCACCGTGCTGGCCGATCTTCGCGTGTCCGGAGTCCAGGGCGTCCTGTTCGACCTGGGCGTGTCCTCGCTGCAGCTCGACGAGACCGCGAGAGGTTTCGCGTACTCACAGGACGCTCCGCTGGACATGCGCATGGATCCGACCACCGGACCCACCGCCGCCGAGGTGCTCAACACCTACGCCGCCGCCGACCTGGCGCGGATCTTATCGCGGTACGGCGAGGAGCGCTTCGCCCGCAGGATCGCGCAGGTGATCGTTCGCGAACGCGAGAAGGCACCCTTCGACACCAGCGCCCGCCTGGTCGACCTGGTGCGGGCAGCTATCCCTGCAGCCACCAGGCGAACAGGAGGCAATCCCGCGAAGCGCACCTTCCAGGCCCTGCGGATCGAAGTCAACGACGAGCTCGGTTCACTCGAGCGGGCACTGCCGGCTGCCGTGGACGCGCTTGCCGTCGGTGGCCGCATCGTCGTGATGGCGTACCACTCTCTCGAGGACAGGCTGGCGAAGCGGGTGCTCACCAGCCGTTCCCGGTCCACGGCTCCGCCGGACATGCCGATCGTCCCCGACGCCCAGCTGCCCGAGCTCCGCCTCCTCACGCGGGGAGCCGAGAAGGCCGATGCCCACGAGATCGAGGCCAACCCGCGGGCGGCGTCGGTGCGCGTCCGCGCCGCTGAGCGGCTGAGGAGAGCAGCGTGAGCACGTTCTTGAACCACGCGCGGGCCCGTTCGCTCCGCCCGGGTCTCACCCTGCCGCGACCGCGGCTCACGATCGTCCCGAAGCTGGCAGCGCGGGCGCCACGAATGCCGTTCGCGGTCCTCGTCATCTCCGTGCTGGCCGGTGGACTGGTCGGGCTGCTCCTGCTGAACACCGCGCTTCAGCGGGGCGCTTACGCAGTCACCTCCTTGCAGGACACGTCGAATGCTCTGGCGCTGCGACAACAGAACCTCGAGGCAGAGGTATCGGCGCTTCAGGCGCCCCAGCGCATCAGCGAACGGGCCCTCCGGTTGGGCATGGTGGCCAACGACAGTCCGGCGTTCCTCTCGCTGGCGACAGGCAAGGTGATCGGCGTCGCGATGGTCGGCGCGCGCTCGCACCGACCCGTCATCGGCGTGGTGCCGACGACCTCGGCCCGTCAGGGGACGAAGGTGCCCAACGTCTTCGCGGGTGAGGGCATCAGCGGCAGCACGGGGGCGGTCAAGGTGTCCGGCCAGCAGTCCGGCCGGTCGACGACGGGGGTGGCTGGCGGCACAAAGCCTGCCGACACCCGCGGAGCCTCCCCGACACGAGTCCGTCCGCAGGTTAGAAATAACACCAGCAACAAAAACTAACTTCAGCCACATCAATCACATCAACAACATCAGCAACATCAGCAACACAGCCATAGATCACGACCGTCGGGAGGGGAGGCCGGGTGCCGCAGCGCAAGCCGCCGCAGGGTCGCTCCGGCACGACGCGCCGGGCGGCTCCGACATCCGGGACGACCCGCGCCAGGCGCCCTGCCGCCGCCAAGCAGCGCCGCGGAGCTCCGCTGCCGCGGGCCACTGCCTCCCGCACAGCACGACCTGCTCGCCGGGTGAAGCCACTGCGGCTCAAGACCGGACCCTTCCGGCTCTGGAGTGCGTTCTGCGTCGTCGCCTTCGTGATCTCACTGTTCGCGGCCCGGCTGGTACAGCTGCAGGGCATCGACGAGAACGACTACGCCGCCCTTGCGGCCGCCAAGGGTGCCAAGACGATCACGCTCGAGGCACCGCGGGCGCCGATCTACGACCGCAACGGTGTCGCGCTCGCAAAGACCGTCGACGCCTCGATGCTGGTTGCCGACCCCACGGACGCGCACCAGGACGCCACCAAGGTCGCGGTGATCCTGCATCAGCGCCTCGGTGTCGACTACATCGATGCCGTGACCAAGCTGCGCAAGACCTCGACTCGGTACGTCGAGCTCGCCCGGCACGTGAAACCGGAGCTGGCGGCGGCCGTGGTCAAGGAGATCCAGCGTCGCGGGTACCCAGGGGTGTATGCCGCCGACGACACGCTGCGGAGCTACCCGAACGGTGACGTGGCCGCCAACCTCGTCGGCTTCGTCAACGACTCAGGTCATGGGGGAGCGGGGTTCGAGTCCACCCTGGACCAGCGTCTGTCGGGCACGAACGGGTCGGCCACGTTCGAGGTCGCCGACGGCCAGCAGCTGCCGCTGGCAGACAGCACCATCGTCGAGCCCCACGAGGGTACGGGGGTCCGGCTCACCATCGACCGTGACCTGCAGTACCTCGCGCAGGCGCGCCTGGCCGAGGCGGTGCGGCAGGCCGGCGGTACGTCGGGCTACGCGATCATCATGGACGTCAAGACGGGACAGGTGCTGGCCGACGCCGACTACCCGACGTTCGACCCGAACCACCGGCAGCTGTCCTCGCCGGATACCTACGGGTCCGAGGGCCTGCAGAACGTCTATGAGCCGGGCAGTGTCGAGAAGGTGCTCACGTTCGCCTCGCTCATCGACGCCGGCGACGTCACGCCGCGTACCAGGATCGTCGTGCCCCCCACGCTGCCCCGGGCCACCTCGACGATCCACGACTACTTCGTCCATCCCACGCTGCGCCTGACCGCGACCGGCGTGATCGCCAAGTCGTCCAACATCGGCACGGTCAAGGCGTCCCAGCGGATGCCGGACCGCCAGCTGTACCGGTACCTGCGCTCGTTCGGGCTCGGGAGCCGTACCGGCGTCGGTCTGGGCGGCGAGTCCCCGGGGCTGCTGCCGAAACCGCAGGACTGGCTGCCCATCACCCATGACACGGTCTCCTTCGGACAGGGTCTGTCCGTCAATGCGATGCAGATGGCCGCCGCGATCTCGGCCGTGGCCAACGGCGGGGTCTACGTCCAACCCTCCCTGATCGACGGGTACGTCGACTCCAAGGGCACGTTCACGCCAGCCACGGCACCGAAGGAGCACCGGGTGGTCAGCGCCGCCACGGCTTCGAAGGTCGCGCGCATGATGGAGGCGGTCACCGGCCCGGAGGGCACGGCCCCGGCTGCCCAGATCAACGGCTACCGGGTGGCGGGCAAGACCGGAACCGCTCAGCGGGTCGATCCCTCGTGCGGGTGCTACGACGGTTCGTTCACCGTGTCCTTCGCGGGATTCGCCCCTGCTGACAGCCCGCGGTTCTCGGTGTACATCGTGGTCCAGCAGCCGAAGGACGGAAACGGTGGTGGCATGACCGGCGGGCCGGTCTTCCACGACCTGATGGCCGCGACCCTGCAGAAGTTCGGAGTGCCGCCGACCGGTCACCGCCAACCCATGCTGCCGGTGACCTGGTGAGCGTCGATAGCCTCTGCCTGTGTCGTCAGCAGCTGAGCCGGTAGCCCCCACCCGCCCGGCGTCCGTCGTTCCCGTCTCGCTCGGGGACGTGGCGAACCATCTCTCGCTTCGAGGGCTCGACCCCACGGTCGCTTCGGTGCAGGTCACCGGGGTGTCCCAGTCCTCGCGCGCGGTTGCGCCGGGGGATTTGTTCGTGGCGCTGCCCGGCGCCCGTACCCATGGCGCCACCCACGCGCAGGCGGCGGCCGACGCGGGAGCGGTGGCGTTCCTGACCGACCGAGAGGGCGCCGACCTGGTCGCCGCGACCGGGCTCGCCTGTCTGGTGGTGCCCCAGCCACGGGAGGTGCTGGGTGTTGTCGCCTCGCTCGTCTACGCCCACCCCAGCCGGGCCCTGCTGCTCATCGGCGTCACCGGCACGCAGGGCAAGACGACAACGACCCAGCTGATCAATGCCGGTGCCGCCGGGACCGGTCGGCGTACCGCGGTGATTGGCACGATGGGGACCTGGATCGACGGGTTGCCGGTCCCCAGCGCATTGACCACACCGGAGGCTCCCGACCTTCATGCGCTCTTCGCCGTGATGCGTGAACGTGGCGTCGAGGTGTGCGCCATGGAGGTGTCGAGCCACGCCATCGTCATGGGTCGGGTGGATGGCGTGGTGTTCGACCTGGCCGTGTTCACCAACTTCGGGCGTGACCACCTGGACTTCCATCCCGGCGTGAAGGAGTACTTCGCCGCCAAGGCGGAGCTGTTCACACCGGCACGTGCCGTCCGCGCGCTGGTCAACGCCGACGATGCGGAAGTCGCCCGCCTGGCGGAGCACCCGCAGGTTCCCACCCGGACGTTCTCGACCCGGGCGCAAGGCGGTGACTGGTGGTGCGACGACGTCGTGGCCGACTCCACGGGATCGACATTCACCACGCACGGCCCCGCGGGGCAGTCCCTCTCGTGCGCGGTCGGCCTGGTGGGTGACTTCAACGTGGTCAACGCGCTCGCCGCACTGGCGAGCCTCGCGGAGGCGGGCTTCGACGCGGCAGCGGCCGCGGACGCGATCGCTCACGTGCCGACGGTGCCGGGCCGGATGGAGGCTGTCGACGCAGGACAGCCGTTCTCGGTGGTCGTCGACTACGCGCACAAGCCAGACGCGGTCACGGCAGCCCTCCGGGCGTTGCGACCCGTCACGACCGGCACGCTGACGATCGTCATCGGATCCGGCGGTGACCGTGACCAGGGCAAGCGGCCGCTGATGGGGGAGATCGCGGCCAGGTTGGCCGATGTCCTCATCGTCACCGACGACAACCCGCGCAGTGAGGATCCCGCGCGGATCCGTGCTGACGTCATGGCCGGAGCCCGCGGCGGCACGGCGAACATCCTCGAGATCGGTGACCGGCGTACGGCGATCGAACGAGCACTGCGAGATGCCCGAGCAGGTGACACCGTGTTGATCGCCGGCAAGGGTCACGAGACCGGCCAACAGGTCGGCGACGAGCTCCTGCCCTTCGACGATCGCGACGTCGCCCGCCGCTTCCTCGACTCGCTGCGTCGTGGGGTGACGCCGTGATCCCGATGAACCTGAGTGAGGTCGCGGCGGCGGTGCACGGGCGCGTCGTCGACGCTGGTGGGCATACCGACGTCGTGGTCTTCGGCGACGCGTTCGTGGACTCACGCCAGGTCGTCCCGGGCGGGTTGTTCGTGGCTATCAACGGTGAGCGGGTGGACGGCCACGCTTACGCCGCAGCGGCCGTCGGCTCGGGCGCTGCGGCCGTGCTCGCGGAACGTCCGGTCGGCGTTCCGTCGGTCATCGTCGACGACACCGTCGCGGCACTCGCACTGCTCGCCGGGCACGTGCTCGCGCAGCTGCCGTCGGTTCGCGTCGTCGGCATCACCGGCTCCCAGGGCAAGACGAGCGCCAAGGACATCCTCGCGCAGCTCCTGGAGCGGTTGGGCGAGACCGTCGCGACCCACGGGTCGTTCAACAACGAGATCGGGGCACCGCTGACCGCCCTGCGTGTTCGACGGTCCACGGCCTTTCTCGTGGCCGAGATGGGCGCTCGCGGTCGCGGACACATTCGGGAGCTCGCTGAGATGGTGCGCCCGTCGATCGGCGTCGTCCTCAACGTTGGCCTCGCCCATGTCGGCGAGTTCGGCAGCCGCGACGCGATCGCTGTGGCCAAACGCGAGCTCGTCGAGATACTGCCGGCGGACGGGTTGGCGGTTCTCAACGCGGACGACGAGCGCGTGCTGAACATGCGCGACCACACGGCCGCCCCGGTCACCACCTTCGGTGTCGACCCGGGTGCCGACCTCCGCATCGGGTCACTGCGGGTCGACGAGGAGGGTCGACCGCACTTCGTGCTCGGAGCCGGGTCGGAGTCCGCCCAGGTGAACCTCCCGCTCGTCGGCGCACACCAGGCACACAACGCCGCGGCCGCCGCCGCGGTGGCCCTCCATCTCGGCCTGTCGTTCGACGACCTCGTCGACGGGCTCCGCGGCCTGACGCTGCGGTCGAGGTGGCGGATGGAGGTCTCCCGGACGCCGCACGGCGTCACTGTCATCAACGACGCCTACAACGCCAACCCGGACAGCATGCGGGCCGCCCTGACGACGCTCGCGGAGCTCGGTGGGCGGGGTGGACCGGGCCGGACCGTCGCGATCCTGGGCGAGATGCGCGAGCTCGGTGACCGGAGCACTGCCGAGCACGAGGCGGTCGGCCGGCTCGCCGAGGCGGTCGGTGTCGCCCTGCTGGTCGTGGTGGGAGAGGAGGCCAGGGCCATCCTGCGCGAGGTTGGAGCGGCGAAGGTGCCCGACCCGAGCCAGCAGGATCAGCCGGCCCAACCGGACCGGCGGATGGACACCGTCTGGGTGCCGGACGCGGATGCGGCGATCGACGCCGTTCGTGGCGCGTTGCGACCGGGCGATGTCGTGCTTGTGAAAGCATCGCGGGCAGCAGGTCTGGAACGCGTCGCAGCGGCACTGACGGCCGCCGACGATGATCAGGAGTCGACGAGAGAGGCTGACGCATGAGAGCGCTGCTCCTGGCGGGCGGACTCGGACTGATCGGCACTCTCCTGGGCACTCGCCTGACGATCACCTTCCTGGCCAAGCAGGGCTACGGCCAGCCGATTCGCGATGACGGCCCCACCTCGCACCACACCAAGCGGGGTACGCCGACCATGGGTGGTCTGGTGATCATCCTGGCGGTCGTGGTCGCGTACTTCGGGGCGAAGCTGTTGCTCCTCGAACCGCCGTCGGCCTCGGCGCTGCTGCTGCTGTTCCTGTTCGTCGGGCTCGGCATCGTGGGCTTCGTCGACGACTACATCAAGGTCATCAAGCAGCGCAGCCTCGGGCTGCGCAGCAAGGCGAAGTTCGGCGGTCAGACGATCGTCGCGGTCATCTTCGGCTACCTGACGCTGCAGTTCCACGACAGCCGAGGGAACGCACCCGCCTCTTCAGCGCTCTCGTTCATCCGGGTCATCGACTGGAAGCTGCCCGCGATCCTCGTCATCATCTGGGTGCTCATCATGATCGCGGGGACCAGCAACGCGGTGAACCTCACCGACGGCCTGGACGGCCTCGCAACCGGCAGCTCGATGATGGTGTTCGGCGCGTACACCTTGGTCGGGATCTGGCAGAACAACCAGTTCTGTGCCATCACCGCCGGGCCGCAGTGCTACGACAACGTGCGAGATCCGCTCGACCTGGCCGTTGTCGCCGCGGCGATCACCGGGGCCTGTTTCGGCTTCTTGTGGTGGAACGCCTCCCCGGCCCAGATCATCATGGGCGACACCGGATCGCTGTCTCTCGGGGGCGCCATGGCGGGCTTCGCGATCATGACCCGCACCGAGCTCCTGCTGGTCGTGTTCGGCGGCCTGTTCGCCATCATCACGCTGTCGGTGATCCTCCAGGTCGGCTACTTCAAGCTCACCAAGGGCAAACGGATCTTCCGGATGGCGCCGCTGCAGCACCACTTCGAGCTCCTCGGCTGGGCCGAGGTGACGATCGTCATCCGCTTCTGGATCATCTCCGGCATCTGTGTGGCCACAGGTCTCGGCATCTTCTACGCGGAGTGGGTGTCGGGGGCATGAGCCTCGGCAGACCGACCGGGCCGCCCGCGTGGCTGCCCGGAGCTCACCGCGGTTCACCCTGGAACGAGCTCGACGTGGTCGTCGCAGGGCTCGGAGCCTCCGGCTTCGCCGCCGCCGACGCCTTGCAGCATCTCGGCGCGCGTGTCACCGTCCTGGCCGACAGTGCCGACGAAGTCGGCCAGGAGAAGGCAAGCCTGCTGGAGATCCTGGGAGTGTCGGTGCGCGTCGGAGCCGGTGCCACCGCACAGCTGCCCGCTCCGGGGCAGCTGCTCATCACCTCCCCGGGGATACCGCCCTCGGCGCCGATCGTGCTGCGGGCGCGCGAGCGCGAACTACCGATCTGGGGCGAGGTCGAGCTGGCCTGGCGACTGCGCGACCCTGCCCACGCCACGCCGTGGCTGTGCCTGACCGGCACGAACGGCAAGACCACGACCGTGCAGATGCTGGAGGCGATGCTCCGGGCGGACGGGCTCAACACGGTCGCCGCGGGCAATGTCGGCCTCGCGCTGTGCGAGGTCGTGATGAACCCCGAACCGTACGACGTCGTCGCGGTCGAGCTGTCGTCGTACCAGCTTCACGGCACGACGTCCCTGTCGGCGCACTCGTCGGCCGTGCTCAACGTGGCACCCGATCATCTGTCGTGGCACGGCGACCTGGCCGCCTACACGGCCGCGAAGGCCAAGATCTACGAACGCACCCAGGTTTCCTGCGTCTACAACGTCGAGGACCCAGCCACGGAGCGCATGGTCGAGCAGGCCGAAGTCGTGGAAGGGTGCCGGGCGATCGGGTTCACGCTCGGCGTACCGGGCGTCGGCATGGTCGGCCTCGTGGACGACGTCATCGCCGACCGTGCCTTCATCGAGGGGCGAGAGCGCAACGCGGCCGAGCTGGCCACGGTCTCCGACGTACCGACCGGCGCCCCGCACAACGTCGCCAACGCGCTCGCGGCCGCAGCGCTCGCGCGCTCCTTCGGTGTCGACGGTCATGCCGTCCGGACAGGTCTACGGTCCTTCCGGATGGACCACCACCGGATCGAGGAGGTCTCGACCGTCGCCGGCATCCGCTACATCGACGACTCCAAAGCCACGAACCCGCATGCCGCCCTCGCCTCGCTGCGCAGCTTCGCCTCTGTCGTCTGGGTGGCGGGTGGTCTCGCCAAGGGCGCGACCTTCGACGAGCTGGTCATGTCGACCGCTGAGAGATTGCGTGGTGTCGTGCTGCTGGGCGCTGACCGCGGGCTGATCGCCGATGCGCTGGCGCGACACGCCCCGGATGTCCCGGTGATCGAGGTTCCCGACACGGACACTGGGGTCATGGAGCGCGCAGTCGAGGTGGCGGCCACCCTCGCCCGGGTGGGCGACACGGTGCTGCTCGCTCCGGCCTGCGCCTCACAAGACCTGTTTGCCGACTACGAGCAGCGAGGCGATGCCTTCGCCGCCGCCGTGCGACGGCTGCCGAACCGGTGACGGAGCCGTCGGTCATGTCCTGGACGTCGTGAGTTGTCAGGGCAGGTGACGCAGACCAGCACGCGACGATCAGCGGCGAGCACGCCGACGGGAAGGGCGGATGTGGCGACCACCGAGGGTGCGCAGACCGGTTGGCGCGATGCAGGCGGTGACGGCTTCCGTGCTTCCCTGAAACGCACGCTCGACCGGCCCCTCACGTCGTACCAGCTCGTGCTCGGGGTGGCGGGGTTGCTGCTGACTCTCGGCCTTCTCATGGTGCTGAGCGCCTCGAGTGTGTCGTCGCTGCGTGAGTACGGCAGCTCGTACGCCATCTTCATGCGACAAGCGATGTGGGTCGGCATCGGCGTGCCGGCAGCGTGGCTCGCCTCCAGGTTGCCGCGTGGGTTGATCCGTGGGCTTTCGTGGCCGGCCTTGATCGTGTCCATCATCCTGATCGGTCTGACGTACGTCCCCGGCATCGGTGTGACCGTGCACGGCAACCGCAACTGGATCTCGTTCGGGGGGCCGTTCCAGCTACAGCCGTCGGAGCTCGCGAAGCTCGCGCTCGTGCTGTGGCTGTCCGACGTGTATGCCCGCAAGGGTCGGCTGCTGCACCAGTGGCGGCACATGCTCGTCCCGATGGTTCCGGTCTGTCTGGTCGTGGTCGCGCTGGTGATCGGTCAGGGTGACCTCGGCACCGCTCTCGTGCTCTTTGCGATCATCCTCGGCATGCTGTGGGTCGTGGGTGCGCCGACGCGCCTGTTCCTCGGGACCTTTCTGATTATCGCCGTCGCTGCGTTCGGGCTCGCCAGCACCCAACGAGAGCGGGTCGACCGGCTCACCGGCTTCCTCGACCCGCTGGCCGACTACGGCGGCAGTGGGTGGCAGGCGAGCCACGGTTTCTTCGCCCTCGCGACCGGCGGGCTGTGGGGGCGTGGCATCGGGGCCAGCAACCAGAAATGGGGTGGCCTCCCCGAAGCGCATACGGACTACATCTTCGCGATCATCGGTGAGGAGTTCGGCCTGTTCGGCACCATCGTCGTCCTCGGTCTGTTCGTGACGTTGGCGTATGCCGGCGTCCGGATCGCTGCGCGCAGCAAGGACGCGTTCGTGCGCTACGCCTCGGCAGCGATCGTGGTCTGGCTGCTGTCGCAGGCACTGATCAACATCGGCATGGTGCTCGGCCTGCTGCCGGTCATCGGTATCCCGCTCCCGCTGATCTCGTACGGTGGCTCGGCGTTGGTCCCGACCCTGGTGGCGCTCGGACTGCTCATGTCGTTCGCCCGCCACGAGCCGGGTGCGCAGGCGGCGCTACGCGCCCGCAAGCGTCGATCAGGACGGTCCTGGCGGCGTGACGCGGCCACGAGCCGACCCGCCAAGTCGCGGCGGTAGGTCGAGGGACGGGACGAACTGGTGCGCATACTCATGGCTGGCGGGGGCTCTGCGGGTCACACGTCACCGCTGATCGCGACCGCAGACGCACTACGTCGCGCTTTCGACGAGGCTGACTCCGGCGAGGGTGCCGAGATTCTCTGCCTCGGCACCGAGCGAGGTCTGGAGACCCGGGTGATCCCCGAGGCAGGCTATGAGTTGGCGCTGATCCCTCCGGTGCCGTTGCCGCGCAAGGCCTCGGTCGACTTGCTCAAAGTGCCGGCCCGGCTGTGGGGAGCGGTCGCGGCGGCCCGCCGGGTGATCGAGGACTTCGGAGCCGACGTCGTGGTCGGGTT
>JANLYC010000208.1:0-6047 GCA_031365435.1 Nocardioidaceae bacterium | reverse complement strand
GAAGACGGGCAGTGCGTTGACGAACGCCACCCCCGCGTCGATCGCGCACTGCGCATAGAACTTGTCGGCGACCTCGGAGCCCACCGGGAGGTAGGACACGAGCACATCAGCCTGCGTCTCCTTCAGTACCGCGACGATGTCCACCGGCTCGGTGTCGCTCTCGTCGATGGTCTCGCGGTAGTACTTGCCGAGGCCGTCGAGGGTGTGACCGCGCTGGACGGTGATGCCCGTGGGCGGCACGTCGCAGATCTTGATCGTGTTGTTCTCGCTGGCCGCCGTGGCGTCGGCGAGGTCGAAGCCGACCTTCTTGGCGTCGACGTCGAACGCCGCCACGAACTCGATGTCGCGGACGTGGTACTCACCGAACTGCACATGCATCAGTCCGGGAACGCTCCCGGACGGATCTGCGTCCTGGTAGTAGTGAACGCCCTGGATCAGTGACGTGGCGCAGTTGCCAACGCCAACGATGGCTACACGGACCGAAGCCATTCGGCTCTCCTCATTCCCGGTTGTCGACACCGGACGGGGTTCCGCCGGTGCTGGTGGTGTTGTCCTGTACGTCGACTCGGTCAGCGGGGGCGGTCAGCGACTTGGGTGTCCCTGAGACCCTCTCGGAGTCGATGAGCTCGGTGAGCCAGCGCACCTCGCGCTCGGCGGACTCGAGCCCGTGTCGCTGTAGCTCCAGCGTGTAGGCATCGACCCGCTCACGTGAGCGCGCCAGCGACGTACGCACTCCGTCGAGTCGCTCCTCGAGTCGGCTACGCCGTCCCTCGAGGATGCGAATGCGGGTCTCGGCCGTGGTGGAGCCGAAGAACGCGAAATGGACGCCGAAGTTGTCGTCCTCCCAGGCGCTCGGACCTGCGGCGGAGACCAGCGCCGCGAAGCGGTCCTTGCCGTCGGCGGTCAGCTTGTAGACGATCTTGCCCCGCCGACCGCCCCGCGCCGGCGGCTCGACCGTGGCGTCGAGATGTGTGGTGTCCTCGGTGATCAGGCCATCTCGCAACATCTGCTTCAGACAGGGGTACAGCGAGCCGTACGACAGCACCCGCCCCCAGCCGAACAGCCCGTTGACCCGCTTGCGCAGCTCGTAGCCGTGCATCGGTGCCTCGTGCAGCAGTCCGAGGACTGCGAGCTCGAGTGCGTCACCGCGCTTGGCCACGGGCTGCTCCTGACACGTCGTCTGTCGTCGCCGGTTGGGAGCGACGTCGCAGTACCACCTATCGATACCACGTATCGCCATGATACATCGTTTCGCTACTCCAGCCGAACCGGGTGCATGGCCGGGTGGCTCACAGCGGTTGGAACCCGCGCCCTCGTATCTCGTACCCTCGAAGGCATCATGTGGTCCCAGCGCTCCGTCATCGACTACTCGCTCCAGCGGCGAGCGACGTTGGCGACCCTGTTCCGCGGCGGCGGAGCGGCCGTCGAGGACGTCTGCGACGCCGACCCCTATACCTTGCGTGCCGCCAAGTACCACGGCGAACCGGCACCGGTTCCGTGTCCGGTCTGCAAGAAGCCGGAGCTGGCACACCTGTCCTATGTGTTCGGTGACGAGCTGGGCCAGTATTCCGGTCGGATCAAGTCCCGCACCGAGATCGAGGCGATGGCGCACGAACACGGTGAAATCAGGATCTATGTTCTCGAAGTCTGCCGCGGCTGCGGTTGGAACCATCTGGTGGAGTCGTACGTTGTTGGCGACGGCGTACCCCGCAAGCCTCCCCGCCGGCAGCGCACCGTCGAGGACGACGACTGAGGCGCGCCCCGGCGCCCGGTGCTGCGGGATGGCCGGACGCCCGTCATCCTTGACCTGAGCACCGAAACGATCAGCAGGCGTCACGCACCTGATCACGACCTGGAAGAAGCCTGTGACCGACAACCAACCACCCTCGAGCGGCCCCGGCCGTCGTGCCGCCCGACCGGGCGCGCGCCGGACCTCCTCCCGCAACCCGAGCGCCCCGGCCGGGAAGGGCGGCAGGTCCGTCGGCAGCGGCAAGAAGGGCCGGGTCCGGGCGCGTGACCTGCAGGGCTGGCCCAAGGTGCGCCACATCGCGAAGAAGACCTTCAAGTGGGGCTCGATCGTCGGCTTCTCCGGGTTCGTGCTCGCCGTGATCGCGATCTACATCACCTACCGGATGATCGACATCCCCAGTCCCAACTCGGCGTACCAGGCGCAGACGACGACGGTGTACTACTCCGACGGCAAGCACGTCCTCGGTCAGTTCGCCCTGCAGAACCGCGACAGCATCCCGCTGAGCGAGATGCCGCGGTCCATGCAGGATGCGGCCATGTCGGCCGAGGACCGCTCGTTCGAGACCAACAAGGGGCTGGATCCCCGCGGGATCATCCGGGCGGCCTGGGCCAACCTCCACTCCGGCAGCAGCACGCAAGGCGCCTCGACGATCACACAGCAGTACGTCAAGATCCTCTACCTGTCCCAGGAACGCACCTGGAAACGCAAGATCAAGGAGGCCTTCCTGGCCGTCAAGGTCCAGAACACCTTGAGCAAGGACCAGATCATGGAGGGGTATCTCAACACGATCTACTTCGGCCGCGGAGCCTATGGCATCCAGGCGGCGGCGAAGGCCTACTTCGCCACCGACGCCAAGAACCTGACAGTTCCGCAGAGCGCGGTGCTGGCTTCGGTGCTGAACTCGCCGAACGCCCTGGACCCGGCCAACGGCAAGGCCGCTCGGCAGGCCCTGCTGGACCGGTACCGCTACGTGTTGAGCGGCATGGCGTCGATGGGCAACCTGGACAGTGCCCAGGCCCAGAAGTTCGAGAAGCACCTGCCGCCGTTCCCTGAGATCCGGCAGGTGAGCAAGTACGGCGGTCAGAAGGGCTACCTGCTCAGCCTTGTGGAGAGCGAGCTGCTGGCGGCGGACTTCACCGAGGAGGAGATCAACGGCGGCGGCCTCAAGGTGGTCACGACGCTGGACTGGCGGGACGAGCTGGCGGCGCAGCGAGCCGTCAAGGTCGTCCGGCCGAAGGGGAAGAACCAGCTCCACATCGCCCTCGCTTCGGTCGAGCCCGGGACCGGTGCCTTGCGCGCGATGATCGGTGGACGCAACTACACCGGGCCGGGACCCCAGGACCAGGTCAACCTCGCCATCGCCAACACCATGGCGGGCTCGACCTTCAAGCCGTTCGCCTTGGCGGCGGGCCTCAAGGACGGTCTGACCTTGCGCAGCACGTTCAACGGGTCATCGCCACTCCAGCTCCCGGACGGGAGCACGGTGCGCAACGAAGGAGAAAGCTCGGGAGTGCCGGGCGGCATCTCCTACGGCACCGTCGACTTGCTCAAGGCCACGGAGGACTCGATCAACACGGCCTACGTCGACATGACGACGAAGATGTCGAACGGCCCGCAGAAGGTGCTCGACGCCGCCGTCGCCGCCGGCATACCGAAGAGCCAGCAACGGTCGCCCGGGCTGACCGCGAACGGCCGGATCGCCCTCGGCATCGCCAGCATCAAACCGGTCGAGATGGCCGAGGCTTATGCGACGTTCGCTGACAACGGAGAACACAACAGCTGGTACATCCTGCAACAGGTCTCCGACGAGAACGGTCTGCGGATGGAGCACAAGGACCAGCCCGATCGAGCGTTCACGCCGGCGATCGCGAGCAACGTGACGTACGCGCTTCAGCAGGTCATCCAGAGCGGCACGGGCCAGCGGGCGTTGGCCCTCGGACGTCCTGCCGGCGGCAAGACGGGCACCGCCACGGCGACCCAGGCGAATGGCGACCAGCGCGTGGTGTCCTCCTGGTTCACCGGCTTCACCCCACAGCTCTCGACGGCCGTCACCTTGACCCGGGGCAACGGGACCAAGCCGCTCGACGGCTATCTGGACACGTTCTTCGGGGCGGACTACCCGACCGAGACGTGGACGGAGTACATGAAGGTCGCGCTCGAGGGGACGCCAGTCCGCGACTTCCCGCCGCCGGCGGAGCTCCAGGGTCAGAACCCGACCTACTCGCCGCCGCCACCCCCGACGACGACCGCACCGCCGACGACGACCGCGCCGCCGACGACGACCGCGCCGCCGACGACGACCGCGCCGCCGACGACCACTGCGCCGCCGACGACGACCGCGCCGCCGACGACGACGCCGCCGACGACGACGCCTCCCACGTGTCTGCCCCCGCAGTGTCCGACCACCACGTCGACGACGTCCTTCGGGCCGACCCGCCCTGGTCCGACGACGAGGGCCGGCCCGGCAGGCGGCGGCTAGCGCGGTTCGTCCAGCGGTCCTGTCGTAGCAGCGGGTGCTGATGAGGCACGATGGCTCCGTGCCGTTCGCGCAGACCACCCGGACCAGTGACGACGTCGTCGCGCCGACGCTCGCCGATCCGTTGGCCAGGGCGGCCACCGGCCGCGTGGGCGGCCCGATCGGTCGTCGCGCCCGGGCCGGGCGGGGGTGGTGGACCCCGCTGCGAGTGACCCTCGTCGTCGTCACGATCTGCTTTGGCCTCGGCGTGGTGCAGAAGTCCCCCTGCGTCGTACCCGAGTGGTCCGATGCCGCGACGCCGAAGGCGTTCTCGCACATGTGTTACTCCGACATCGGCTACCTGTACGCCGGGCGCGGCCTGGCCCAGGGAATCCTCCCGTACACGCCTGTCGATGACCTCCCCGAGGTGGCGCAGCCGGCGACCAGCGCCGAGCAGCACCAGCTCTCGATCGAGTACCCGGTGCTCACCGGCGCCTGGATGGGCGTGACCGGTGCGATCACCCACCTCGTCGGCAGGGACCCGGACGTCTCACAGCTGGCGCCGTCGCAGGTGTCGGGGAACCTCGACGTGCAGTACGACAGCGCCGTCTTCTGGGGCGTCAACGCAGTCGGCTTCTTCGTCGTCCTGCTGATCGCGATGGGGTTCCTCGTGGCGGCGCAACGACGACGACCGTGGGATGCGATGTACGTCGCGGCGGCGCCGGTGCTCGCCCTCACGGCGATGATCAACTGGGACGTACTGGCGATCGGCATGGTCGCCGGCGCGCTGTGGGCCTGGTCGACCCGAAGACCGGTCGTTGCGGGCATCTTCATCGGTCTCGGGGCGGCCACGAAGCTCTATCCCCTCTTCCTGCTGGGTCCGTTGCTCGTGTTGTGCTTCCGCGAACGCAAGATGGCGTCGTTCACCAAGGCGGCGGCAGCCGCGACCGTGGCATGGGTGGCCGTCGACCTGCCGGTCTATCTGTGGTCGCCGACGGAGTACCTGTGGTTCTGGCAGTTCAACTCCAGCCGGGGACCGGACTTCGGATCGTTGTGGCTGGCCAACTCGATCGTGCGCGGTCAGGACGCAGCCGCGAGCGCCCACACGATCAACCTGGTGACGTGGGTGTTCTTCGGGTCCTGCTGCGTCGCTATCGCGGCGCTGGGTCTGCTGGCGGCGCGACGGCCTCGCCTGCCGAAGCTGATGATGCTCGTGACGGTCTCCTTCCTGATCGTCAACAAGGTCTACTCACCCCAGAACGTGCTGTGGCTGCTGCCGTTCGCAGCGTTGGCCCGTCCGCGGTGGCGTGACCTGATCATCTGGCAGACCTGCGAGATCTTGTACTTCTTCGCCGTCTGGATGCATATCGCGAACTTCTTCGTCGCCGCCGGCCACATCGACTGGTGGTACGTCGTGGGCATCCTGATCCGTGTCGGTGGCGAGCTGTACCTGGCGGCCGTGGTGGTGCGCGACATCCTGCGGCCCTGGCATGACCCGGTGCGGATGGACGGTCTGTCCGATGACCCGTTGGGTGGCGTGCTGGACGAGGGCATCGACGCCGAGGACGAGACGGACCGACCGTGGCGTGACCGGGGGCCGTCGCCGCTCACCGAACGGCTCAACTGGTACACCGGCAACACCCGGCCGGATCTCGCCGACCCGCCCCCGGCCGGATCCCCCGACGCGTCGCCGGGGTCCGATCCCGACGGAACGCCGGGCCGCCGGCCGGACGGTTCCCCTGGTTCCGATCCTGCCCAGTCACCCGGTTCCGATCCTGCCCAGGACCCGATCTACGCTCCGTGACGGAGACAGGCACCCGGCCGGTCCCCGTCGTCATACCC
>JANLYC010000202.1:0-1670 GCA_031365435.1 Nocardioidaceae bacterium | reverse complement strand
GTGGTCCCGTCGGGTGACCACACGGGGTCGTAGCTCGTCTCGACCCGGAAGGCCGCCGACCCGCCGTTGCCTTGAAAGGTGCCGATGCCCACGATGCCGATGTCGTCTGTGATGGTGTGCAGCCCGGTCCCGTCGGCGTTGACCATCATGACGCTGGCCGCGTTGCCGAGGTGTTGCTGGGTGGTCTCGAAGACCAGGCGCGTGCCGTCCGGGGACCAGTCCGCGTCTCCGACGCGGACACCCCAGGGGACGATCAAGTGTGCGTGGCGACCGTCGATGTCGGCGACCCACAGCGAGTCAACCTCGCCGGCATAGCGGTGCTTGGTGTCCTTGCCTCCTCGAAGGAAGGCGTAGACGAGGTGCTGGCCGTCGGGTGAGATCCGGGGGGCGTCGAGCCACAGCGCCTTCGGGACGTCGAGCGGTAAGGCGACGACCCGGTGTAGCCCGGAGCCGTCCGGGTGTACGACGTAGATCCCCTGAGCCGTCGGGTAGTCGCCCCCATCGGTGGAGAAGGCGATGAGCGAGCCGTCCGGGGACCACGCGGGCTCGTAGGCGAATCCGCCGATGTGCGTGACCTGCCGCGCGTCAGAGCCGTCGGGTTCCATGGTGAAGATCTCGGTGCGGTCTCCGTTGGCCCCGGGTGCGACCCGCGCGCTGTCGAAGGCGAGTCGCCGGCCGTCGGGCGACCAGACGGCCCAGGCGTTGTCGTAGTCGCCGGTCGTGATCTGGTGGGGGTGCGTCAGGTCGGGGTTCGCGGTCCAGGTCTGCCAGCGGCCGTTGTCGTCGCGGGTCATGTAGCAGATCCGGCCGTTAGGGCCGGGCGGGGTCGCGATCGCCCCGGCGGCAGGAAGGAGGAGGACCAACGCCAGTCCGAGCGTCGCCATCGCTCGCGAGTGGCGGGAAGTCGAGAAGCGTCGCATCGGGGGCCTCCTGGGTCCGTCGTTCGCTCCACTGTCGAGTTCTTCGGCTCGTCCGCACATCCGGGGATTCGCGTAGGTCATCCAGGTGTTGACACCTGTTTGTCATGGTGGTCTGTGAATCTGTGGCCCGATGGCCCGCCGCAGGTCGACAATCCGAGCATGCGCGTTCCGACTGCGGTCGTCGCCGCGGCAGGAGCCTTTCTGGCCGTGGCCGCCACGGGCGTGCCGTTGGTGCAGCACGGGCGGGAGCCAGACGTGGTGAACCTGGCCGCCGGGCTGGTGCTCCTCGTGGCTGGTGCTCAGCTGATGGCGCTGAACCAGACCCACTTGACCGGGACCCTTCTCGTCCTGGCGTCCGCGGCCTGGTTCGTGCCGGACCTTGCCTCCGAGGTCCCGTCGATGGGCTCGGTCCTCGCTGCCACTTCGCTGGTGCACATGGTCCCCCTGGTGGCGGCGGTGCTGGCGGCACCGCACGGAGTGCTCGTCCGGAACGTGGACAGGGCCGTGGTGGTTCTCGCAGTGGTGGCGGCCGGATCGGCCGTCACAGGCGGCTACCAGCTGCTCGTCCCGGCCGTCGGGCTGGCGCTGCTGTTGGCGATCGGGACGAGCCGACAGCGTGCTGGCCCAGGGAATGGTCGGGCGGCGGTCGCCCACCGCGCGGCCGTCCTCGCCATCGTCGCGGCCCTTACCGGCGTCCCGATCGCAAGGGCGACGTTCGGGCGTGGGCACGAGGAGTACTTGTTCGTGAGC
>JANLYC010000182.1:0-3185 GCA_031365435.1 Nocardioidaceae bacterium | reverse complement strand
AGGGCATGACCAGCGCCGTCGGACACAAGATCCAGGTCGTGGGCGATGACCTGTTCGTGACCAACGTCGAACGCCTCCAGCGCGGCAACGACGAACGGTCTGCGAACGCCCTTCTCGTGAAGGTCAACCAGATCGGCAGCCTGACCGAGACACTCGACGCCGTCGACCTGGCGCACCGCAGCGGCATGCGCTGCATGATGAGCCACCGGTCCGGAGAGACCGAGGACACCACGATCGCCGACCTCGCGGTGGCGACCAACTGTGGACAGATCAAGACGGGGGCGCCGGCTCGCTCCGAGCGGGTGGCGAAGTACAACCAGCTGCTCCGGATCGAAGAGGAGCTCGACGAGGCGGCCCGATATGCCGGCGCCCGCGCCTTCCCGCGCTACCAGGCCGACTGAGCGAACGGCAGCCATGGCGACCCGTCCCCGCTCCAGCCCGACTCCCGGCCCCGGCCGGGGCCGGGGCCGTCCGCGTACGTCGGGCAGCCGGTCGAGCGCCGTCAGGTCGACCACGCGGGTCTCCGCACCGGTCGCTACCGCCCAGGTCGCGTCCTCACGGGCCAAGTTCACCGGCCGGGCGGCCGTGTTGCTGCTGGTCGTCGCCGTGCTCGCCGTCTCCTATGCATCCAGTACGCGCGCCTGGCTCAAGCAGCGCAGTGAGATCAACACGTTGAACACCCAGATCGCCGACCAGCGTGCCGATGTGGCCTCGCTCGTGCAGGCCAAGAAGCGGCTGCACGACCCTGCCTACATCGAGTCCCAGGCGCGGCTGCGGTTCGGCTGGATCATGCCGGGCGAGATGGGTTATCGCGTCATCGGCTCCGACGGGCAGGTGCTCCCCAACGGTACGAGCACGTTGTCGCAGCCGGTCAAGCCGGTGAAGAAAGACCCCGAGTGGTGGCAAGGGCTCTACGGCAGCGTGGTCGCAGCCGGCGGGGTGCCGAGCCCGAGCCGGTGACCGACGCCCGCGACCTGGCCGCCGTCGAGGCGCAGCTGGGCAGGCCTCCCCGCGACAGCGTCGGCATCGGACACCGCTGCCCGTGCGGTAACCCCGACGTCGTGGCCACCGCCCCCAGGCTCTCCGACGGAACACCGTTCCCGACGTTCTACTACCTCACGTGTCCACGGGCTGCTTCGGAGATCGGCACGCTCGAGGCCAGCGGCCTGATGCGCGAGATGACGGAACGGCTTGCGCACGACGAGGACCTGGCCGCGCACTACCGTCGCGCTCACGACGACTACCTCGACCGACGGCGGCAGTACGGCGACGTCTCCGAGATCGAAGAGATCTCTGCGGGCGGTATGCCGGACCGGGTCAAGTGCCTGCATGTGCTCGTCGCGCACGCCTTGGCGGCGGGACCCGGGGTCAACCCACTCGGTGACGAGGCACTGACGTTGCTGCCGGACTGGTGGCAGTCCGGCCCCTGTGTCGACGTCTAGCGTTGCGGCGCCCTGGGGAGGACCCGACGACGGGCGGCCGCGGAGCTTCGTTGGGGTTTGGGCAAACGTGTGGTCCCCCTAGGCGGAGTACGGTCGTAGTGGGCCGCCCCGCGGATGAGGACGGCCCCAGGCGGGGATAGGAATGGTCACACGAACTGTCGACGTTGACCGGACGAGGCTGCTGGCTGTGATGACGGTTGTCTTGATCTTGGCCGCCGGGTGTACCGGTGGTGACAGCGACCGCAAGTCCCCCGCTGCGCTGCCGGGGGCGGACTCTGAGCTCTTGTTGGACCCGGCACGACACGCGCCGGCGGCCGAGGTCCCCGGCGCTGGGCATGGTGGGACCGTGAGAGTGGTCGCGGAGGGTGGCATCGGCTCGCTGGATCCGACCGACGCGTGTTGCTCCGATGTCGAGTCGATCCTGACGGGTCTGGTGACCCGGTCGCTGACCCAGTATGTCTACGACCCGGTGCGAGACGGCATGGTGCTCATCCCTGATCTCGCCACCGATCTGGGGACTCCCAACGCCGATTACACCGAGTGGACCTACACGATCCGCGACGGAGTCCGCTTCGAGGACGGGAGCCGGGTGACAGCGGACGACGTCGCCTACGGCTTCAAAAGGTCGTTCGACCGAAGGACGTTCACCTCAGGCTGGGACATCAGCAACGACTACTTTGTCGGTGGTCACACGTACCAGGGGCCCTACCGGACCGGCTCCGACTACGAGGGCGCGGTTGTCAAGGGTGACACATTGACGTTGAAGACGGTTCGGCCGTTCCCGGAGATGCCGTACTTCGCGTCATTCGCTCTGATGGGTCCCATACCCGAAACGGGCAGTCAGCCAGACGCGTATCGCCTGCACCCGTTGGCGACCGGCCCCTACCGTGTCGCCGCGTTCGAGCCGAGCGAGTCGCTGAGGCTGGTCAAGAACGAGCATTGGGATCCCGACACTGATCCTGGCCGGCACCAGTACCCAGATGCTTACCTGTTCAGGTTCGGTGTCGACCCGCAGGACGTCGAGTCGATGCTGCTGACCGACACCGGGAAAGCTCAAACCACGCTGACGCCCGACACCCTCTCACCCAGTGCCTTCCATGCGGCCCAGCGGGCCGGTGCAACGGACCGGATTGCTCGTGGGTCAGGTCCGTGCACCTACTTCGTGTCGCCTGACAACCGTGACTTCAGCGAGATCGCGGTCCGTCAGGCCATCGGCTACGCATTCCCGTACCGAGACTTCTGGCGGGCCCGAGGTCAGATTCTGGATGTCACCATGCTCCCTGCGACGTCGCTTCTGCCACCTGGCGTCCCCGGTCGCATCGGCGACGCGGTACTGTCCACCAGACCGTGGCACACCGACCCCATGCAAGCGAAGGCCGTGCTGAAAGCAGCCGGACTCAGACCCGACGACTACACGATCAAGTTCGCTTACCTCGATCCGGACGGCGTTGAAGTCAAGAACATTCTGGTCAGCGCCTTCGAGCAGGCCGGGTTCAGGGTCGCACCCTATCGGACTGAGTCGGAGCAGGAGCTGGGGGTGGTCTACGGTGACGCCGATGCCCCCATCAACCTGCGTACGGATGGTTGGTGCCCGGCCTGGCCGTCGGGAAGTTCGTGGCTGCCGCGGCTCTACCAATCCGACAGTGGGTACAACACCATCCACTTCGATGTGCCGGCGGTGGACGAAGGGATGAAGACGATCACGTTGAGGCCCTTAGACGAGCAGCTGGTCGCGTGGGGGGC
>JANLYC010000173.1:0-2453 GCA_031365435.1 Nocardioidaceae bacterium | reverse complement strand
TCAGGGTGGTGCCCACCGGTCGGTCCTGGTCGGTGTGGGTCATGTTCGCCGAGGGCACCGCTGATGTCGCCGGGTGGTACGTGACCTGGAGCGACCCCACGGCCGTGACTCGCACGCCGTGTACACCAGCGACCACGTGCTCGATCTCTGGATCGAGCCGGATCGCAGCGTGGTCCGTAAGGACGAGGACGAGCTCGAGCTCGCGGTCGCCCAAGGCGTCTTCGACGGCGCGATGGCAACCAGGATCGAGGCGGACTGCCGTGAGGTCGAGGCCATCGTGGCGGACTGGGGCTCGCCGTTCCGTGACGGGTGGGAGGGCTTCCGACCTGACCCCGCCTGGCCGATCCCGACGCTGGGGGACTGAGTCGGTGCCGGATGAGTCGGGCCTGGATGGGTCAAGAGGTGTGTGAGTGGACCACGTGTGCCGGTGGATTAGGGTGCACGTCAAAGTCTGAAGACGGGGGTCGCCATGAAAGCTGATCACTACGACACGTTCGCCGAGAGCTACGCGCGGGAGAACGAGACCGGCCTGTTCAACGCCCACTACGCGCAGCCCGCGATGATCGATCTCGCCGGGGACGTCACCGGCCGGAGCATCCTGGACGCCGGCTGCGGCGCGGGACCGCTCCTGGCGGCGTTACGCGATCGGGGCGCACAGGTCACCGGTTTCGACTCGAGCCCAGCGATGGTGTCGCTGGCGCAGCGGCGGCTCGGACCGGACACCAGGGTGCTCGTGGCCGACCTCTCCGAGCCGCTGCCGTTCAGGACGGGGGAGTTCGACGACGTGGTGGCCTCCCTGGTGCTGCACTACCTCGAGGACTGGTCCGCCCCTCTGGCGGAGCTACACCGGGTGGTGAAGCCGGGTGGGCGCCTGATCCTGTCGGTGAACCATCCCGTGATTCGCCCGGTGGTCTACCCGGAGGAGGACTACTTCGTCACCTCGCCATACACGGAGGACTACACGTTCGACGGGCAGACCGTGTCCCTGACGTTCTGGCACCGGCCGTTGCACGCGATGACCGACGCGTTCACCCGGGCTGGATTCAGGATCTCGGTCATCAGCGAGCCACCGTTCCTGCCCGAGACGCCGCGCGAGCTGTTGCCGCCCGACCTGGGGGACCGCACGTCGTTCCTCTGCTTCCTCTTCTTCGTCCTCGAGGCTATGAGACCACACTCGAACCCGTAACTTGACATAATATATCTTATCGGCGCTATCTCCGGAGAGTCGAGCGGGGTCACGGACTCCTTCCTCCGGGGTGAGCTCAGTCGTCGGGAAGCCCCGCGAACTCCCGCTTGGTGGCCTTGTACCAGCCCATGCCCTTGAGGGGGTGTTTCCACCGGCCCTTCATCTCGTTCAGGGCTTGCTCGTGCGTGGCGTCTCCCGCGGCCACCACGTCCTTGAGGTGTTTGTCCTGCGCCTTGATCACCTCGTCAGCCGATTCTCCGCGGAGCGGGAGATCACATGCGCCGCCCAGCTGCCTACAGGTCATGGTCTTCATCTGTCCGGGCTCCTGTTCTGGATGGTGGTGTCAGTGCAGCTCTTGGATGCGGATCAGGTTGCCGGCGGGATCGCGGAAGGCGCAGTCGCGGATGCCGTACGGCTGTTCGGTCGGTTCCTGGACCACGTCGGCGTCACTGGCCTGCAGCCGGTCGAAGGCGCCGTCGAGGTCCTTGGTGGCCAGCATCATCCAGCCGTAGGTGCCTTTGGCCATCATTTCGAGGATGGTGCGGCGTTCGTCGTCGGTGATCCCAGGATCAGCTGCCGGCGGCGCCAGCAGGATCGACGTAGCGGGCTGGTCTGCCGGACCGACGGTGATCCAGCGCATCGTGCCTTTTCCGACGTCGTTGCGGACCTCGAAGCCGAGAGTGTCCCGGTAGAACGACAGCGAGGCGTCCGGGTCGGTATGTGGGAGGACAGTGGTGTGGATGGTGAGCTCCATGGCCGCCACGTTAGTGGCGGGTCGGTGACGGCGCTTCTCGATTCCTGATCGGTCTGGTCACCTGCTTCACGACGCACGACGGCAACTCTGCGTGTCCGCGCTCCGCCGCGCGCCGGAAGACGCTGGGCGGCATACCGACCAGTTCGGTGAAGCGCGTGCTGAAGGTGCCGAGCGAGGCACAGCCGACCTCGAAACAGACCTCGGTGACGCTGAGGTCACCTCGACGCAGCAACGCCATCGCGCTCGATGCGCCGTGTCATTAGGTACGAGTACGGCGACTCGACGTAGGCCAGCTTGAACTCCCTGCTGAGGTGACCGGCCGACATGTGTTCACCGCGGGCCAGCGCCTCGACGTCAAGCGGCTGGGCGTAGTCCCGGTCGATCCGGTCGCGCACGCGGCGCAGCCGCGCGAGGTCCCGCAGCCGCGCCGCCGACGCGGGTTCGCTGGTCACGCGCCCGATCGTGCCACTCACCGGGCGCGCCAGTGTCACGCCCCGGCGCCGACGTAGGCCG
>JANLYC010000172.1:0-1870 GCA_031365435.1 Nocardioidaceae bacterium | reverse complement strand
GTCCTCAACCGGCAGGTCCTCGACCGGCAGCTCCTCGACCACGTCCTCCACGATCGGCAGGTCCTCAACCGGCAGGTCCTCGACCGGCAGCTCCTCGACCACGTCCTCCACGATCGGCAGGTCCTCAACCGGCAGCTCCTCGACCACGTCCCCGACGGCTTCGACCTCGGGTGCAGGCTCGATGACGATGGCGAGTCCGGAGTCCTCGGTGGCCGCGCCATCCAGCTCAGCCGCGTCGCCATCACCGTCGCGCAGCAACGCCCACGCCTCCTCCTCCGTGAGCAAGGCGACTTCCGCGCCGGCCACCATCTCGGCCTCGTCGGCGGGCTCATCGACGATGGCTACACCGACGGTGTCCCGGCCGGCACTGGCGGGCTGCTCCGGAACCCGCACCCGGGCGCCACGCCGCGTGAAACCATCGCCCTTCGCATCCGGGTCTGCTGCGGCCTGTGGCGGGGTCCACGTGAGCTCGACGTGTCGACCGAAGTCGAGCGGCTCATCGAAACCCAGACGGCTGACGAACTCGAACGAGCGACTGTTCTTGAGCACCCGGATCTTGATGGGCACGCACGCGTCCCGGGCCTCGCCGATGATCTCCCTCATCAACTGGGTACCTACGCCCTCGCCACGGAAACGCGGCATCAGGCTCAGGTCGACGACGTGCAGCACTTCATCGCGCATGCAGACCAGCAGCCGACCGATGGGTGTGCCTTCGATGCCGATCGTCACGTGATCCATGCCGGGATACCTGCGGCCCAGCTTCCACTCTTCGGCTTGTGCCTGCATGATCACGAACGACCGATTCGCGGTCAGGCTCCACTCGAGGTCGGCGAGCTCCTGTTCGTGAGTGGCGGCATACAACTCGAGCATGAACTCCGCGTCCGCCGGCAGCGATGGTCGGGTGGTGATCTTGCCGAGTGAGGGTTGGTGCTGGACGACGTCTTTCACGTCGGCTCGCGTCGGTGATACCGCAGCAGCCAAGGTCATCAGGTGACCCCTTCTCTCGTGCTCACCGGCTCTCAGCCGGCAGCATCCCTATGTACGGGGTGTGAGATGGGTGCGTCACCCCTCCGTTGCTCTACGGAGTCATCGTGTCACTTTAGGTTACATTTCGGAACGAACGGCCACCAGGATCAGCCGAAAGAACGAGTAACGCCTGCCGAACGGCCCAGTGCGGATCTCGTCGTAATGAAGTGATTTATTACGGTTACGACCGATTCTCAGGCCCGCGGATCCCGCCCAAGGAAGGCGAGCAGTCGCTCCTGCTCCGTGGCGTCCGTGGGGGGCTCGAGGTCGGCGCCGAACGCTCCTTGGGAGCGCAGCATGGACCCGAACGACTTTACGTCCTCCCACAGCGTCGGAATCTCGTCCGCATCGATGGTCGCGTCCTGGCCGGTCGCCCGGGCGAGGTCCCACCCGTGCACCAGCAGGTCGAAGCAGATGAACCGGTTCACGGCAGCCTCGAACGTCGATGTCCCACCGACCCCCTCGAACTCCCGAGACGCAACACTCGGATCATCGAGCCAGCTTCGCATCTGACTGCTCGCGGCGCGCCAGGCGCCCTTCGGATCATCCGCCGCGGCCGGTCCGGTCCCCGGCTCGAGGCCGATAAAACCCGCGAACATGCCATGCGAGTCGACCAGGTGCTGCACGAGATCACGTGCGGACCACTCTGGACAGGGGCTCGCGCTTGACCAGCGGTCGTCAGGGACAGCCTCGATTCGAGCGGTGACGGTATCGGCCAGGCGCTCGTAGCGCGCGGAGACATCACTCATGTTCTCCATGTTGTCTCCGGGCGACGGTTGGTGCCACTCGGGCTCCGACCGAAGCCGCGCTCACGTCGGGGCTGAAGGTAGCCCCAGACCGGGCG
>JANLYC010000162.1:0-4634 GCA_031365435.1 Nocardioidaceae bacterium | reverse complement strand
TCGGCCCCAATGGTGCCGGCAAGACCACCACTGTGCGGATGCTCACGACCTTGAGCGTCCCGACGAGCGGCACCGGCACGGTTGCCGGACACGACATCATCGGCGCCCCGGCCGAAGTTCGTCGCAGCCTGGGCCTGACCGGCCAGGCCGCCACGATCGACGAGCTGCTGACGGGGCGGGAGAACATCCGGTTGATCGGACGGCTCTACGGCATTCCGCGGCGACGCATAAAAGCCCTGGCTGATGAGCTGCTCGAGCGCTTCGAGCTCGACGAGGCCGCCGACCGGATCGCCAAGACCTACTCAGGTGGCATGCGCCGCCGCCTCGACCTTGCCGTCAGTCTGGTCGCGTCACCCCCGGTGCTCTTCCTGGACGAGCCGACCACCGGGCTCGACCCGCGCAGCCGCGTCGAGCTCTGGGAGGTGCTCCGTGAGCTCGTCCGTGGTGGCACGACCTTGCTGTTGACCACGCAGTACCTCGAGGAGGCTGACACCCTGGCCGACCACATCGTCGTGATCGACCACGGGCGCGTGATCGCCGCCGGCACCCCGACGGCGCTCAAGGACCAGGCGGGCCGGGCCAGTGTCGTGATCACGCTGACCCACGCCGGCGACGTCGCCACGGCGGCCGACCTGGTGCGGCAGTGCACATCCGAGGTCCACGTCGAGGCCTCCCGCCGTCGGCTCGTCGCCCCCGCTGACGGCCTGGCCGACATGACGAAGATCGCCGACGTACTCCGGCAGCGAGCGATCGAGGTCGACGACCTCGGGCTCAAACGGCCGAGCCTCGACGACGTCTTCTTGCACCTCACCGGGCATCGGGCCGAAGAGGACGACCAACTCGGTGACGACGGCGACCCCACCACGGACGACACGGTCAGCGGCAGCGCAAGCCGCGCCGTCACCACCGAACCGAACGCGGCCGGGCGGCAGGAGGCGCTCCGGTGACGACGTTGACCCAGCCCCAAGACCTCGAGCGCCGCAACGTCTTCCAGCAGTCGCTCACAGTCGTCTGGCGTAACCTTCTTCACATCAGACGGATGCCCGAGATGCTGCTCGACGTGACGATCCAGCCGGTGATGTTCGTCTTGCTGTTCGCGTTCGTGTTCGGCGGTTCGATCGCCGTCCCCGGATCGAGCTATCGCGAGTTCCTCCTGCCCGGGATCATGGTGCAGACGATCGTCTTCTCGTCGTTCGTCGTCGCCGTCGGCCTGACCGCCGACCTCGACAAGGGCATCGTCGACCGGATGCGGTCGTTACCGATCTCGAGGTCGTCCGTGTTGATCGGGCGCAGCGTCTCCAGCCTCATGCACTCCAGCATCGGCATCGTCGTGATGTCGGTGACTGGTTTGCTCATCGGTTGGCGGGTCCGGAACGGAGTGCTGGACGCGGCCGTCGCGTTCGGGCTGCTGCTGGTCTTCGGTTTCGCCATGATCTGGCTCGGGATCTGGGTCGGCTCGATCATGCGCTCTGTCGAGGCGGTGCAGGGATTCATGTTCACGGTGATGTTCCCGCTGACGTTTGTCGCCAACACCTTTGCACCGACGAGCAGCATGCCCGCATGGCTGCGCGTCATCGCCGAGTGGAACCCCGTCTCGTCGCTGGGACAGGCCTGTCGTCAGCTCTGGGGCAACGGCCCGGTGGCTCCCGCGGACGCACAGTTTCCCTTGCACCACCCGGTGCTCTCGGTGTTCGTCTGGGCGGCCATCTTCACTGCCGTCTTCGCTCCGCTGGCGGTGCGCGCGTTCCGGCGTCGCGCCCGCGACTGACCAGGCGCCTCGTCGTCAGCTGAGAAAGACCGGGAGCGCGTCGACGCCATACACGATCGACAGGTCGCGGAACTGCAGCTCTTCCGGCCGGACCGCGAGCGACATGCCGGGGAACCGGCGTACGAGCGCAGGAATCGACGTCCGCAGCTCCATCCGTCCGAGCTCGGCGCCGACGCAGCGGTGCATCCCATACCCGAAGGCCAGGTGCGACGCAGCCGTGCGGTCGGCGTCGAAGCCGTCCGGGTTGGCGCCGGCGAAGACCGGGTCGCGGTTGGCGCCACTCAGGGAGCAGACCACCACGTCACCAGCCCCGAGGCGGCGACCGAAGAGCTCCATGTCGTGACGGACGAATCGCGGGAAGGCGATCTGGACCACCGACAGATAGCGCAGCAGCTCGTCGACCACGCGCTGTGAGTCGACCGAGTCGGCGTCATCGTGCTGCAGACGCCGGACCGCGTCGGGGGACTGCAGCAGGGTGAGCGCACCCAGCGCGATCATGCTGGCGGACGTCTCGTAGCCACCGGTGAAGACGCCGTCAGCGAGGCCGCCGAGCTCGTCGTCGGTGATGTCGTCGCCGTGCTCGGCGATGAGGGCGCCGATCAGGCCGTCTCGTGGTTCCACCCGCTGCTTCTTGGCGGTCTCGATCAGGAAGTCGCGTGACTCCGACATGGCGCCGAACACTCCCAGGCCGCCCTGGCGTACGTCGAAGCGCGCATGCCCGAGCCGGCGGAAGTAGTCGCGATCCTCCGGGGCGACGCCCAGCAGCTCGCAGATGACGACGAACGGGATCGGGAACGCGAACTCAGCCACCAGGTCGACGGGTGTCGCCGGGTCCGAGGCGGCTTGCTCAGCCATGGCGTGGAGCCGTTCGGCCACCACGGCGTCGATGCGCGGTTGCAGGCGGGTCAGCCGCCGGCGCGTGAACTCCGGCGTGAGCAGCCGACGAAGTCGCGTGTGGTCGGGCGGGTCGGTGAACCCGAGCCCACCGATGGCCGCCGCGCCGGTCGCGTCCTGCTTGCCGACGTACCGCCGGATGTCGGTGCTGAAGTTCGTGGAGTCGGCCAGCACCATGCGCGTCTCGGCGATGCCCGAGACCATCCAGACCCGTAGCCCGAAGACGGACGCGAGCTTGTAGATCGGGCCGGAGGCCCGCGCGTCCGCGAGCCGCGCGACGGGGTCGAGCTGGTGCCGCTGGAGCGGGAACTGCAGGGGAGCGGGCACCTCGGTCAGCGTCGAGAGGTCGACGGAACGCAGCGCGCGTCTCGAAAGCAGGCTCCCGGTCCGGCGTACGAACGTGCCGAGTCCGAACACCACATTCCCCTCTTCACTCGTGGTGAGCCGCTGGCGAGCAGGGCTCAGGCAGGTCCATGATGCCGTCTCACTGTGTCATGCGGCCATCCGACACGGACAGCGGGTGACTGGAGCCGATGCCGAGCTTGTCACGCTACGCGATAGCGTGACCGCCGTGACGGAATTCGATCCCGCCGATGCGTTCGACGACCTGCTCAGGGCCAACCAGGCGTTCGCCGAGACGTTCTCGCTGTCGGGTTTCGACGGTATCGCCCACGCAGGTGTCGCGATGGTGACGTGCATGGACTCCAGGATCGACCCGTTGCGCATGATCGGGCTCGCGCCGGGGGATGCCAAGATTCTGCGGAACCCGGGTGGCCGCGTGACCGACCAGTCGCTGGTGGCCCTCGTGGTCGCGGTCAACCTGCTCAGCGTCGATCGCATCATGCTCGTGCAGCACACGCGCTGTGCGATGGCGTCGTCGAGCGAGCAGGAGATGTTGCGCCGGTTGGGAGAGGCCAGCGGTGAGGACGCATCGTGGATGACGGTGGGAGTGATCTCCGACCAGCCGGCTACGCTGCGCGAGGACGTCATCCGGGTTCGCTCGCACCCGTTGATCGGTGACTCCGTGGTGGTGGGCGGCTTTCTGTACGACGTCGACACCGGCCTGCTCGAGCGCCTGGCCTGAGCCGGTCAGGCCCGCTCGACCGCAGCCACCAGATCGGCGTACGCCTTGTCGATGAGGCCGTGCTGGGTCGGGACGACGCGGGCCTCGGGGCGCTCGACGATGACGGCCGTGAGCTCGTCGTACATGCGTGAGAGCAGCTCGATGCCGCCGCTTTCCTCCACGACCTGCTTCACGTGGCTGTGCCAGGGCGTGGCGGAGGACTCACCGCGCATCGCGAACCGATGCAGCGCTGTCTCTTTGTCGTCCATCAGCACGATTTCGACGAAAGAGGCACCAGAGTCCTGCGCCACCTTCGCGAACTTGACGATCTCCTCCAGCCGACCGAGGTACTGCGGCATCACGACGTCGTGCCCGGCCGAGAGGTGCGTACGCGCCATCGCCTTGGCGAGCGGCCGCACCAGGGCGCCCGACGCAGCGAAGTCAGAGCGCCAACCACCGATCAGCGGCCGCAGCTGGTCGATGTCGAGGTTCAGCACGCCGGGTCGCTCATCGGCGTACCAGCGGGCCAGTGTCGACTTGCCGATGCCGGGCGGGCCGTTGACGTGGATGAGACGAGGCACCAGGCGAGTCTAGGGTGCGCCGCGGTGAGCAGTCGGCGCACGGTGGGGGACTCAGCTGTCGGACTGTGCCTGGATCGCGTCCAGGTCGCGCACGGCATAGCGGTGGTGTTCCCACTCCTCTTCGAGGATCGTGTGCAGGCAGGACAAGACGGTCTCCTCGTATTCCGGAGCCCACGGGTTCTTGCGGGTCGCGGCCAGCTCGTCCGGTGTCACGCTCGCGAGGAAATCGCGCACCATCGCGACCCGGTCAGCTCGGACCTCGAGCACCTCGGCATACGACGGTGTGTTCGTCATGAAGATCGCCAGGTTGTAGCCGTCCGTCGCGTAC